>JBILUY010000376.1:0-3033 GCA_044370735.1 Crocinitomicaceae bacterium
CACCCACAACGGATACACTGCCGGATACACCGATGACTACAGCGCCTCACCTTGCGGAGCGAGCTACATGGACGGCAACGATATAGTGTACGCCTTCACACCGGCCACCAACCAGACCTTGGCCCTACAGGTGTCCGGTATAACCAACACGCACGCTGCGGTGCACGTGTTCACACAGTGCCCGAGCACTGCCACTTCGTGCTTCGGATTCGATTCGAATGATTACGACACCAACCCGTTGATCATTGACCCCTTCACCGTGACCGCAGGTACCACATATTATATAGTGATATCATCCTCACTGCCGTCACAGGCCATCAACGGCTACACCTTGAACATCATCCCACAGCCGCAACCGCCTGTGAACGATGTGATCTGCGAGGCCAAGTGGCTGGCTTGCGGTCCCAACGGTGAGAGCTGCGACCTGGCCAACTGGGTACAGGGAACCAACTATGCCGCTACCATGCTTGTGGCTCCCGGTGACCCCACCTGCCAGAGCGATGTGAGCCGTGACGTATGGTACAAGGCCACTGTAGGCCCGACCGGTCACATTGCAGTGTATGTGCGTCCAGGTGCTGGTGTGTTCCAGACCAATGCGATCATTGACATGTTCTCATCATCTGACAACACCTGCAACGGTACCCTGACCTCTATCGCCTGCAATGACGATGGTGGAACCGGTAACTATCCGTTCATCTATCAGAGCGGCCTCACACCCGGTCAGGTAGTGTTCGTCCGTGTCATGGGCCGTGGCCTGCCAGCTGTGAACAATGGCGGAACGTTCGAGATCACTGCCACCCGCGGATATCAGTGGACAGGCACAACCAACACCGATTGGACCAACACGGGCAACTGGTTGCACAACGATGCGCCCGTTCCGAGTGCCGGTACCAATGTGTACATCCCTGATATGACCAACGATATCGTGGTCAATCCCGGCTCGCACACGGCCAACGGTCTGTGGTTCTACGGCAACGCGACCATGACCATTGATGCAGGAGGCGGCCCCGCCACCCTGGATGTGAAGGCGAACGTGACCGGAGTGCTCACCCCGGGTGGCACCTCGATCACCGGTAGCGGTACCCTTCGCATGAGCGGTACCACTGCTCAGGTGCTGCGTGCCAACACGAACATCAGCAACCTGACCATAGACAATGCCGCAGGCGTGTCGCTGGCAGCAGGGGCCAATGTGCGCATCACACCGAGCTCTGCCACCAATCCCGGAGCCCTCACGCTCACGAGCGGTGTGTTCAACGCCACCCCGGGCGTGGTCACCCTTGTGTCGAACGCCACGGGGACGGCTTACCTCAATGATTTCAGCGGCACCGGCACCTACACGGGCAACATCACCCAGGAGCGCTATGCCACGGGCACAGGCTTCCACTATGTGGGCTCGGCCATCAACAATGCCGACATACAGCAGATCAACGAGTTCGGAACTGTGTACGGTCCCAACGGGGCTCAGATCATAGCCTCGGTGAACTGTAGTTCAGACAGTACCGGCAACGGCAGCCCGTATGGCCGTGTGTTCGAGTTCAACCAGAGCAACACGTTCTCCACCAACTGCTTCCAGTGGGGCTGGAACGTTCGCTCGAGCGGCACACTGACCAACGGTCGCGGCTATGCCGCCACCACCCAGTACCCGAGTCTGACCTTCGGGGTGACAGGTACACCGAACACGGGCGACATCGTAGTGGGCACGCTGAGCAACAGCGGAGGCTTCGGAGACGGCCGTCACCTGTTGGCCAACCCGTACCCATCGCCAGTGAACCTGCCATCCATGGCCGGGTTCGATGCGGCCGCCTCGCTGTGGCAGACCAGCGGAGCCTTCATCGGCACCTACCAGACCCGTTTCCCCGGTCAGCCGATCGGAGCAGGTCAGGGCTTCTTCAAGCGCACGGGCAGCAGCGGCAGCTGGACATGGACCAACGCCATGCGCACCACAGGCAACCCGGCCTTCTTCATGGAGACCCCATGGTATGACGGCCTGGTGAGCATCAGGGTCGATGGCAACGGATTCGCAGACCTGACTAGCATCGTGTTCAAGAGCGGAGCCACAGCCGGATTCGACAGCGATTACGATGCCCACAAGCTGATGAGCAACAGCGACCAGCCCACCCTGTACACCACCTTGGCAGGCGAGCGCATGAGCTTCAACAGCAACCCGAACCTGGAGGGCGGCAGCCTCTCAGTGCCCATGGGCATGGAGCCGGGCACAACAGGCACGTTCACCATCAAGGTGGAGCAGATTCAGGGCCTCGAGCCGGGCACCGTGGTGGTCCTTGAGGACCGTGCCACCGCCAAGCTGCACGACCTGCGCACATCGGGGGCCTACACCTTCAGCATGGCCGAGGGCGATGATGCCGACCGTTTCGTGGTGCACTTCAACCCCGACTTCAGCAGCACCCCTGTTGCAGCCGATGCCTTCGGGGTTCAGATGTACACCGATGAGGAGCAGCTGATCATCAACAACCTTGGTGCTGACATGGTGGCCGACATCGACATCTTCAGCGCCACCGGTCAGCTGATCCACAGCTTCGGCCGCAGGACGGTGATGTCAGGCAACAATCCATACACCATCAACGGCCTCGCAGCCGGTGTGTATGTGGTTCGCCTCAGCTCCGACAGAGGCACCCAGAGCAGCCGCATCGCAGTGCGCTGATCAGCCTCCATATCAGCCTTCGTTGCAGGGGCCATCCGGAAACGGGTGGCCCCTGAACATTAAAAAAACATTAATAAATGGTGTCCAGATTCTTCTTCGGATGCCCGTGAATGCTCAGGGTTACAGAAATTCTGCACCGATTGCACGTTATTATTCCATCATCGGAAAATTAAATGTAGCACCATCGAACGGAACTATCATCACGCTGATAGCTAAGGGATTCACGTAGTTCGCACACCCGTTTTTACAAGGCCTGAGATTTAATGAGGCTGTCTCAAACAGCCACTCAACATGTTGCACGGGCCGTGCGTCAATAAAAATGGGTGCAAATTCACGGCCCCTGAACGGAGGTGCCGTGCAGGACACTAACC
>JBILUY010000353.1:0-3022 GCA_044370735.1 Crocinitomicaceae bacterium
TTAAATGCATCAACAATGATGAGTTGGTATTTGACAATGCTGTGATCAGTGGAGTTAAAAGAATGAAGGCTTGTTTCCGGAGACAATAGACCCCACCCGCCCCAATGTTCCCTTTTGTCACTCCTGCAGAACATTACGCGCAAAGCCGGAGTCCACAGGCCTGACCCCTGACAACATCCTTATGGGCGGCAGACAGCGACTTCAGATAATATTCTTCACATTTGCTAAGGCCCCCGATCATGCAATGAGCTACAGGTAGTCGTCCATCCATTCTGCCAATTCCGGATAATCATGAAGAAGCTGCCAACTGTCCTCTCAATATCTTTTGTTCTCGCCACAGGGTGCTGCGACTGCGATGAGCTGCAATCCGATGAGGAACTCAGAAAACTGATAATCGGGACGTGGGTGCAGGAAGGGTGCGATTATCCATTCTTGGATACGAAGGACATTACAGCGGATGCTAATCTCCTTGAACAGATGACATTTAATGCCGATGGCACCATTACCGAAAGCGGCCTTCACGCATATTGCTGCACGACTGATTGCGATACTACCCAAGGTTCTTGTACTTGGGTCATTGAGAATGGCGAAATGACTATTATTCCAGATACTCCAGCTATTCCGTATCACCTTAATCAGCCCTATCCGATCAAGTGCATAAATGATGAGCTCTTGGTTTTTGACAACTTCGTCTTAAGTGGGGTTAATAGAACGAAAACCTGCTTCCGGAGACAATAAATAGCGCAATAAAATGAAATTCCTGATTGCATTTATTTTCCTAGTCAATGAGGTGACCGTTGTCCATTCTCAGAACTCGGAACTAAATCTTATGAAATACTGGAAACATAGAACTCAATTGGAAAATTTTATTTTGAAAGGGGATGGTATAGATCCAGCTGTTGTACACGGAAGTTATTTACCCGCTGAACACAGACGTCCGACTGAAAAAAGTGGCAAAGGAAACATAGGCGAAGAATTTGAACACTACACCACTTATTGGCCAACCCTTGTTTATACCGATGCAAACCCAAAATGCGGAGGCCTGAACATTGGAGCAGATGCCACAATGTATTTAGGATGGTATATTTCTGTATTGGCCACCGAATACAAGCTCTTGATTGATCATGAATCGGACGGTCAATCCACCTTGCAGGAATTGTGGTCGGCTCTTGAGGCATACGAGCGCCTCGACAAAATGGCTGAAACCATATCAGATGACCCTCCAAATTTTAATGGTTACTTTCTCCGAGATGATGTCATTTTCAATCTTGCGACACGGGACGATAATAATGATGGGGTTCCTAACTTCCCAGGAATCGGTTGTGCCATAGGAAAGTTTGAGCACTCAATAGCCAAATTGGTCGATGGACAGCATTATGCCCAGTATAATAATTTTCCGGCTGATCCCTATGATGTGACGGTGCTGAATTGGGATCATTACGATAACAGTCCAAGCCCTGATCAGGTATTAGGCCTGTTGCAGGGTATGGCTTTGGTAAAGAGATGTGTTCCAGAGAATGCATACGTGAATAATCAATCCGTTCTGCGGAAGGCGCAGAATATTGCGCATAAAATCGGGAATTATGCTCGTTGGAGAGATTATAAGATGACCAACGCTGATGGCAACGGCAATAATGGCACCATTGATCTGAATATGGTTAGTTTCCCAATTGCTCAGGCAATCAACAAGATCACTAACAATAATGATGAGAGTCTGGATCTTGATCAGGATGGTATTAGTGGTGATGTCCTTAATACATACCACACCGAAAATTGGCCCAATCCACCGGTGTTTCCCCCTCAGCCTGATTTCAGCCCCGATACCGATGGCTTTTGGCAGTTGATATGGAGGGAAATGGTAACACAATGGTCCTTACATTTTAATGACCCTAATCCAAATTGGCCACCAGATGGCCTAATATGCCCCCTGGATATAATTGCTAGTCCAATTGTTGGTACTTTTTTACCCTTAGAGGAGTTGTGGGCGAACTCATGCTGGGACGTTGAAGAGGCAGACCATCTCGCTCGGCTGTTCACTGCTGCAGCAATATCAAACGAATGGATCCGTACAGAATTATTTAATGTGGCAGATGAGATTGATATGGAGATATTCCCGCTTCTATCTGATGTGCTCCATGAAGAGGATGAGATGAGCACAGAGTGTAAAATCAAGTGTAAGGATATGATAAATTCTGCACCATGCAATGAGTTCGGTTCTTGCACATCTGGGTCTAATTGCCTTTCTAACGGTAATACCTGTGAGGACTTGTCTACGGAGGCAATAGGCGGTTGGATGTCACCCAACAGGTACCTTCATCGGGATTGGACAGAAGGCTTTAAAGGCAATAGTGTCATGCACAACGGCCTTGACTTTCTTTTGCTATACAATCTTTATCATATTAAATATCCTAGTGAGTTACCATATCATTATTCTTATTCCAACACATATAGTGGAGTTTTGCCTGATGATGATGATTATCCGAATGGAATTGTAAGTGATGATATATTCGAGCAGATGTACAGCTGTTGGGCTTGCGAGCAAGTTCCACTAGTACTTCAGAATAATTCAACCATTCAATCCTCGGCCAGAGTATCAAGTGTAAGCGGCACAGTGTTGAATATTGATGAGAATTCGTATTATTCTATGATTCCAGTAACCTACTTTGCCGATGTCACCTACCGGGCCGGAGAGGAAATTCAACTCACCGATGGTTTCTCAGTTACCGAGGGGGCCAGTTTCCATGCGTACATAGACCCGTTTGAGTGCATCAATGGGCAGTTGCAGCGGTTAGGCGAGGAGCCATTGGCAGAGTGGGAGGAACAGGAGGCGGCAAGGCAGTTGCCTATTGCCAATACCGCTTCCCCCGCCCTCTTCCCCAACCCCACCACCGGCCTCATCACCTACACCGGCACCGAGGCCGTTAGCAGCTACCAGATCATGGACCTACAGGGCCGCACGCTGCACTCCGTCAGCCTGAGCGGCTCTTACTCCCCTCCTGGCAAGGAGGGGCCGGGGGAGGTC
>JBILUY010000347.1:0-3015 GCA_044370735.1 Crocinitomicaceae bacterium
TGCCGATCCAGTCTTTGGTGGCGGTGAGCTGAATGGTGCTGCGGCCTCTGTCCACATTCACAACCCTCGATTCGATGATGCGCGAGCCGTAGCCCTTGGCGGCCATCACCTCCACATCAATCCTGATCTGCGTAGTGGCAAAACCGCTGCCGATGCTCACCGCAAGCTGCTGGCCGGGCCGCACGGTGTCCTGCGCCACCCGGAACCATAGGTCCTCGGGCGAGGGCAGGGTTTCCATTTTCTCTTCATCCAACACAAAATGCTGGATCAGGTCCACCTCTTGCCCGAAGGCATCTTTGGCCGTGAGGGTGAGGCGATAAGTGCCTTGATCGAGTTTTCCCGAATTGGGGAAGGTGGCACCTTCTTCATTCACATCGATGGAGGAATCGACCACCTTCCTGCTCACCGCCCATTGGCTTACATCGGTGTCGGCCTGCTCGTAGCTGTCCAATGGGAAATCGCGCCTGAAATCGGCCTTGCCAATGGTGCGCACATCGGGCATGCCGAACATGCGGCTGCGGAAAGTGGTGGATGGCGCAGCGAGCAGTTCGAGCCTCACCTGCACCTTGGCCTTCTGTTTCTGGCCGCTCAGGTTGGCCGCCCAGATGCGGGCCTTGCCAAGGGCCGCGTTGTCGGTGGTGGCGGGTATGTCGGTGCTCAGGTCCAGGGCGTGGTAGGCCACGGCCACCGACTGTGTGGTGCTCTGCGTCTCTCCACTCGGGTCGTTGGCATCCACCCGTATCTCATAGCTGAACACCGGCCGGTACCTGGAACGGATGGTGTGGTCGGGCTCGGCCGTGAACTTCACGGTGAAGTTGCCCTCGGCATCTGTTTTTGCGGTGCCCACTGCCATCTGCCTTTCCTGGCCGGTGGGGATGTGCCAACCCCAGCACCGCCAAGGGTAGGGGAATCGCGCCCTGCGGACCACAGTGTACTTCACCTCAGTGCCACTGAGCGGAACGCCCGAATAGCTGGCCACGTTGCCCGTCAGCGATACTTCATCTTTTAGTTTGAACTGGGCCTTGGGCAGTTCGAGCTTCACCTCGAAGTTGGGCCGCTTGTATTCCTCCAGTCTTATCTGGTGCGAGCCATATTCATTGCTCATGGTGATGAAGCCGTTAAGCGTGCCCACCGGGGCGGTGAATGTGCCACTGAAAGTGCCGAATCCGTTGGTCTGCAGTTTCAACGAACTCACCTTCTGCCCGTTGGCATCATATAATGTCACCTCAGTATTGCGGCTTCGGGCCGATGTCAGTTTACCATCATGCTCATCGAACATGATGCCTTTGAAATGGATGGTCTGCCCCGGGCGATAGATGGCGCGGTCGGTGAAGAACTGCACCCGTGTCTGATGCACGGGCACATCGCGGTACCAGGAGCGGTAAAGGCCATCCTCCACAGGCGTGGTCTTGCCGTCCTTTTCCAGTTCCACCAGCCAGTTGCGGTAGCTGCCATCGTTGCGGGTGGGCAAGGTGGCGCGGCCTTGGGCATCGGTGGTAAGGGTATGCGCCAGTTTCTGGGTGTAATTGCGGGCCTTGTTGTCCCACACCTCCTCATACAGGCGGATGATGGCATCGGCCACCGGGGTTCCCTTGTCGCGGTTCACCACCACCACGGTCTTGGTGCCCTGGTTATCGTCCTGACTCACCAGAGCCAAAGGACTCACATGGAAAATGGCCCACGCATCGGCCTGGCCCTTGGTGAACAGCTTATCTGAAGAGCCGAGAAATACCACATAAGTGCCATGCTCCAAAGCAGGAAGGCCCACTTCGGTGCTGTGGTTGCGTAGGTCGGCCGGATGCGGGATGGATTGCACCCGCTCGTGCACGGTGGTGGAATTGTCGCGCAGCCAATCGAGCATCTTCTCGCCATACAGTCCCCGTCTTCTCTCGCGAAAGGCGGAATAGGAGATGCGCCCGATGCGCAGGGCCAAGGCCGCATTCTCCTTATCTATCCCCACCAGATTCCTGAAACTGATGTGAAGCAGCGATGGCGCACCGGGCAGCTCATTGCCGCCCACCTGAATAGATAATTGTGGGGCGGTGAGCTGATCCATGAGCGCCTTGGCGTTGCGCCCCCCGAATGTGGTAGGGTGAAACTGCACGATGCGCTGGCATAATTTCAGGGATTCGACCAGTTTCCCCTTGCGGTCGGCATCGGAGTCGGCACCCGCTCCTTCGCCCTGTGCCTTCAGAAAAAGGGCCATGCGGTAGGCCACCTCGGCCCACATGGGCGAGCCATCGTATTGTTTCTGCAGGGCGTTCAGGGTGGATGAATACAGCGAATCCTTGGCCTCATTGGTTGAGCGCGAATGGCAGTATCCCAGACGATCCAGGTCGGCTACCAACAGAGCCTCGGGGGCGTTGACCAAGTGCCGGAGCATCTCGTGGTGCAGCCACAGGGCGCGGTGCCCGGGCGAGAAGGTGGCGGTGTCTTTCGGTATCGTCAGAAAATCCTCCGAGGTGCCCAGCAGTTGGGCATCCTTGAATAGACCATAAGGCTCAAAATGCGCCAACTCGCTCTGGTGATCCTGATAGAAATCCAAGGCACGGGCCACCAGCAGTTCGTGCAAGGTGGGACGCAGCGGGCGGGTGTCGGGCTGGGGCGTGAGCACATCGGCATATTGCCCTATAGGAACGGCCCGCAGCGAAGCGGCATCGGCCAACGAGGCCATGAACAGGGCATCGGTCTTTTGGGTGATGGTGCGCAGGTCCCACGTCAGGATGTCCTCGCCCGCCTCGGTACTCTGCCCGCGCTCGTTGATGCGCCACTGGTTCTGGGTGTAGTAGCCCCACAGCACCTCGGCCTGAATGGAAAGGGTGATCTGCCTGAGCGCACCACTCATTCCACCCACTTCGGCATTCACCCAGGCGTAAGCCTTGGCCTGCCCTTCCTCTTCCAACTGAGCAGTGAACTTCACCTTGTGGATGATGGCCTTCACGGCCTGCACATCGGCCTTCTCCGTGCGGGCCTTTGCGTAGATGGCCTCCACCTTGCTCAGCGCCTTCCGCTGTT
>JBILUY010000274.1:0-3012 GCA_044370735.1 Crocinitomicaceae bacterium
TAACAAAACAAGACAGAACAAGTTTAGGTAGTATTTGGCAAAATAATGGGTACATGCATAATTTACAAATACTTGATCCTACTTTCGATAAAAATGTTTTAGAGTTTTGCTTTTCCATTCCAGATATCTATTTCAGAAACAAACAACTAGATCGCTTAATAATACGAAATGCGATGAAAAGCAAACTTCCTGATGATATAAGATTAACGACTTCAAGAGGTAGACAAGGTAGTGATATCATTTACTTGATTTCTGAAAATCAAATTGAAATCAAAAAAAATATTGAATTATTTCAACAAAATGAAATAGTTAACCATTTTATAAACATTTCAAAAATGGTTCAGTTTATAGATCAAATTAAGTATCAAAACGATTTTTTCAAAGTTGATAATTTTCTACGATGTTACGGGTTAGCTTATTTTATTCACAATCACTGTCATAATTTAGAATAAAAAGTTATATTTTTACAAAAAAAAATTTTACTATGGAAGATAATTTATTTGTTTGGGAAAAACCTATTTTAATCATGGTTTCTCTTGAAAATACTGAACATAGTGGTGGACCCGGTGCAGATGGCTCTGGTTGTTCTGTAAGTTAATTTAAAATCAAAATAAAATAATAAATTATGAATACTTGGGAAAAACCAAATTTTGAAATTATCGAAATTGAAGACACTGCAATCGTTGATTTTTTTCTGCCAAATATGTTATCTTAAATTATAAAAAATGGATTTAAGTACAAAAATTGCACGTAGTGATAACTTCATCCACAATGTTATTGATGGAGAGTTAGTTATGATGAACATTGAAACTGGTTCGTATGTTTCCATGAATAATACTGGAAAAATCATTTGGGAGCAACTTGAAAATGCAAAAACAGTAAATGAAATTATTTCCGATTTATTGAATCAATTTACGATTGAACGTTCTCAATGTGAAGCAGATGTAATACCATTCATTGAAAAAATGATTGAACAAAGTATTGTTGTTGTTGCTTAGTCAAATTAACTAAAAAAGTTAACAACTTTATATTGATTATGAATTGGTCCACCAGTAAGGACCAATTCTCCCATTTTAAGCCAAGCATGAGCTTGCATTCCTTTCTCTTTATCTTCAGTATTAACCCCTAAATAAAGAGTTGTTTTTATCCCTCTTTTTTCAAGTATTTTTTTACAAGACAAAGCTTGGACCAAACATTTACTTTCCCAAGGTGTATTATTGCATATAGCTAACACTTTATTTTTTATCTTTTTAGCGTAAACAATTTGATTTTCTGAATATTCACCTTCAAATGTGTTTTGCATTTTCCCAAACCAATGTTTATATTTTTTAAAGGGGACAAAAAGCATGCAAAAACGAATAGAAATTGACCAAAAAAAAGCCTCAAGATAAATCGATTTATATTTCCAATATTCTTTCAAAAGCTTAATTTTACATTTTTTACAAAAGTATATTTTTTATTTAAATATTATTGATATAAATCAAATGGAGGATTTAAAATCACCAAAAGTTATATGGTTAACTGGTTTATCTGGTGCAGGAAAAAGCACTTTATCAGACTTGTTATATAACGAGTTAATAAAAGACAAAACAATTTTAATAAAACAGCTTGATGGTGATTTACTTAGAGAAGGGATAAATAAAGGATTGGGATTTTCAGATGAAGACCGTCTTGAAAATATAAGAAGAGCTGCAGAAGTTGCAAAATTATTTCGAGAAAGTGGATTTCACGTAATTTGTTCTTTTATTACTCCGTTAGAAACTATGAGAACTTTGGCTAAATCAATCATAGGTTTAGAAAACTACATTGAAATTTTTGTTGATTGTAGTATCGAAACATGTGAAAAAAGAGATGTGAAAGGGTTATATCAAAAAGCTAGAGAAGGTAAAATTAACAATTTCACTGGTATATCCTCTGGTTTTGAAATACCTACAAATCCTAATTTTAAAATCAATACCGACAATATTAGTAAAGAGGATTCGTTAAAAGAATTAATTTCATATTTAGAATTATAATATTTTGCCTTACAAATTAAAAACATATCAATATTCTGACTTCACCTTTCAAAGTAATTTCGACATCCCTGAGTTATTTGAAGTGAAAGATATTGAAAACTGTGATTTAAGTATTATCGTTCATAAAGACTTTCCATTTATAAACGAAGGTATTGAACAAAATCGTTTATTTCATCATGATAAAATCAACAATAGATATATCGTTTACAGAAAGGTATTTGGTCACATTATAATTTATTCTAATAAGGTTGAATATTACCCAAATCAATCTAAAAGCGACGCATTTATTCGAATGGTACTATTGGGAACTATCGCAATGATTTTATCAAACATGAAAAAATTAGTGAGTATTCATGCATCATGTGTTAAAATAGGTTCAAAAGCAGTATTATTTTGTGCTAATTCAGGCCATGGAAAATCAACTACAACGTTTCAATTTTATAAAAAAGGATTTGAAATTTTATCAGACGATGTAACAAACATAAATTTCATTGATGGAAAAATGTATGCGTATCCATCTGTACCGAGAATCAAATTAATAAAAGAAGATGTTGAGCAACTCAATGTTAACGTTACAGATTTATTACAAATTCCATCAACTAAAGAAAAATATTCCTATCCAATTAAACATCAATTTCAAATGAATCGCATTGAAATTGATAAGATTATTTTTTTAGACTTCGAAAGTGAAGTTCCTGAATATAAAGAAGTATTTGGTAAAGAAAAATTAAAACTAATAACTAAGCACTTATATCGTTATCACTTTGCAAAAAAAATAAAAGAATTTACCCACATCAATCCAATTTTGTTCTTTTTAGCAAATCAAACGAAAATGTTCCAATTCTCTAGGCCAAAGAACGAAAATCTTATACATGAAACTATTCAATTTTTAGAAGATAAATTAAATTCATAATTATGGATCAAAATAGCCTAAACGCGTTACTTGAAGCTTGAAGCTTTAAAATTCAAAATAAAAAAAGGTAATAATTAAAAATCT
>JBILUY010000275.1:0-3003 GCA_044370735.1 Crocinitomicaceae bacterium
ATCTAATATTGAACCATTTATAAGATGTATGCATATTAGAAAATTGAATGCTTGTGGTTGGGTTAAAATATCAAAATATGAACCATATGAATCAACTTATAGTTATTGTGGAATTGCAATTAAAACAGATTGGGTAAATTTAGAAGCATATGAATCAAATAGCATTCAAAAATTTGTTATAGCATCTTGGGATATTGAATGTATGAGTTGGAGTGGAAATTTTCCTCAAGCAATAGATCCAGATGATAATCCCAAATTATCAGATGAAACTAAACCAGGTGATCCCGTTATTCAGATTGGTACTGTATTTTCCTATTATGGTGAATCAGAACCATTTGCTAAATTCATAATAAGTTTAGGTGGTTGTAATAAAGTAAAAGGATTGGAAGATGTACAAATTCAATCCTACAAGACTGAAAAACAAGTATTACTTGCATGGACAAAATTAATTCAAAAAATGGATCCAGATATTATAACCGGATGGAATATAAATGGTTTTGATTTTCAATATATTTATGATAGAGCAAGAAAATTAAAAATTTTAGATAAATTTTCAGAATTTTCAAGATTATGTGATGAAAAATCTGAATTTAAAGAAAAAATGTTATCAAGTTCTGCTTTAGGTGATAATGTATTAAAATTTTTTGATATGGGAGGTAGAATTATAATTGATATGATGAAAGAACGCCAAAGAGAATCTAAATTAGATTCATATAAATTAGATTTTGTTGCTTCAACATATATTAAAGAAAAAATGACAATGTGTGATGTTATAAATGATAAAACATTTGTAATTTATACTCCAAGTGTATATGGAATTAAATCAGATGATTATATAAATATTACATGGGATGATGGATTAAATGAAAATAAGCATGATACCAAATATAAAATAACTGAATTAAATAAAGTTGATCTTGATGAAATTAAACTATTGATAAATACCGTAGAATCATACAAAAATTACAATAATTTTGTGTTTGAAAAACCAAAATCATTATTTAAATTGGTACTTAAAGGAAAAATACCAGAAGAAATATTTGAAATTGAAGAAGGTAATGAACCAATGTGGAAAAGTATAACAAAAAAGTCCCAAATATCTGGAATTATAACAAAAACCAAACTATATTTTAAAATAGATGGATATTCTGACAAAAAAGAACTTGGAAAAAATGATGACAAAACTAAAAATGATAAAGAGAACATATCAATATCAGAACCTAGTTGGATAGATATCAAATATAATGAATCAATTATTCCAATAAGAGGTAATAAAATTTTTTGGGCACATGCTAAAGATGATATATCTCCAAAAGATTTATTTAGATTATATAAAGGTTCTGACGATGATAGAGGTATAATAGCAAAATATTGTATTATGGATTGTGTACTAGTTACTAAACTAATGGAAAAATTACAAGTATTAAATAATAATATTGGTATGGCAAATGTATGTAATGTTCCTCTAAGTTATATTTTTATGAGAGGCCAAGGCGTTAAAATTTTCTCTCTTGTATCAAAAAAATGCAGAGAATTAGGTTTTTTAATACCAAAAAAAACTCCAGATGATAATAAAAAATCTAAAGGAAAACAACCTGAAACCTTTGATCCTGCTCATCCATATAAAAATTACAAAAAAATAGGTAATAACGATGATTTGGATTCTGACTCTGATTCTGATGAAGAAAAAGTTGGTTATGAGGGTGCAACAGTATTTGAACCAGTTAAAGGTATTCATTATGAACCTATTCCAGTATTAGATTATGCCAGTTTATATCCAAGTTCTATGATTTATATGAATATTTCTCATGAATGTTACGTTAATAATCCAGTATATGATAATATTCCTGATTATGAATATAAAGAAGCCATTTATAATAATTCAGATGGAACAACTACAACTTGTAGATTTGCTAAAAAGAAAGATGGAACTAAAGGGGTATTGTGTCAAATTTTAGAAGAATTACTTAAAAAGAGAAAAGCTACAAAAAAATTAGTTGAAAAAGCTAATGGGGAAGGTAAACCATTTTTAGCTGCTATTTATGATGGTCTACAATTAGCATATAAAATTACTGCAAATAGTTTATATGGTCAAGTGGGAGCACCAACATCCCCTATTTATATGAAAGAATTAGCTGCATCAACAACAGCAACAGGAAGAAAAATGTTAGAATTAGCAAGAGATTTTATTGAAGGAACATATGGTGAAATTGTTAATATGTGTCTTAATGATAAAACAAAATATTTGGATTTTATGAAAGATCTATTTAAAGATGTTCCACTGTATAAATTTGATGAACCTAAAGTAGGAAGAAAAAATATGGATGATTATATTGAATATTTTTATGAAAGAACAAACCAAATATTAAATTCAGGTTATAATATTAAACCCAAAGTAATATATGGTGATTCAGTTACACCAGATACCCCTATCTTATTATTAAATAAATTTAATCAAATAGAAATTAAAACTATTCAACAAATTGGAAATATATGGAAAAATTATGATGTATTTAAATCATATGTGAAAGGATTAAGTGATAAAGAACAAGATGATAATATTGGATATAAAGTGTGGACTGATAAAGGTTGGGCAAACATTGTCCGTATCATTAGACATAGAACAAATAAAAAAATATACGAAATAATAACATCACAAGGATATGTTAAAGTAACATCTGATCATTCCTTACTGGATTTAAATGGAAATCAAATTAAACCAATTGATTGTGTGGTAGGAACTAGATTATTACATAATAGAGAATTTGAAGGTTTTAAAAAAATACAAGGAATTAAACCCAAAGAATTTATTGATTATCAAGTTAATAAATATGGATATTATCAAGATTTGCTAGGTACAATTAATTTTGCTTATGTTGATTTAACAAAAGCATTGTATACGTATTATGCTTGTAGATCTTGTGGATATTATGTTAAAATAAATATTATTAAACTTGAAAATGGTCTAAAAAGAATTGAAATTAAAAGTAGCAAAATTAGACC
>JBILUY010000080.1:0-11179 GCA_044370735.1 Crocinitomicaceae bacterium
TGTTTTAAATTCTTATCATACGTTTCTACAAAAAAATGATATTTTTTATTAGCAAAACCACTCCAAATAATAAATATAACATCTTCACAAACTAAAATTTTATCTAATCTGAATGCATGATATTGCTTTTTTATAGCATCGATTTCAGATCTTTTTGTTTTAAATCCTCTTAAAATTATTTCATTTTCATTTTTTAAAGACTTTTTATCAAAAACAACCAATTTAAGATTTGCTTGGTATTTAAATGTTGTACTATATTGGTATAAAGCATAAAGAAAACTTGAATTGTTACCTACAAATTGGAATTTTGATTCACTTTTAGGAAGATTAATATTTAATACTTCCGATTGTCTTACCACTGTAGTTTGAGCAATAGACAAAATCACGAAAAATTGACAAATAACTCCTAATAAAATTCTTTTTTTCATACAATACTTAATTTAAAATCCTAAACCAAAAGCGTAACCAAAAATAATCGAAAAACCAGGTATTGTTTTCCTACTATCGTTTTTAATAATCTCAAAATTCTGATTCTTTTTATACGTTTCATAGTTTGTTGCTTTTACTCCCCACCCCATATAAAAAGAATGAATTTGTTTAATTATCCCTGGCTTAATTATTTGTTTTCCCAGTTTAAGATATCCACCAAAATTATAAATTTTAGATTCAGTTGAGGTACTAGAATTTAATTGTAAACTTAATTTATCGGTTACTGATTTCAAATCTATCGAATACTGATCGAATAAGGGCTGTACTTCAAGATACATACCTTCAAAATGTGTATTTGAAAAATAAAATCGTAATCCTAACGTTGAATAAAACCCGGGATTTTTAATCACTCCATATTTTATTAATTGATCTACTTCAATTTCAGAATCGGTTTTATCCAAATCCAAGATATTCAAATAAATCAATCTCGCATAATCTTGGTATTTATGAATACCAAGAGTTAAAACTCCTGTAATATTATCAACTATTTTTCGTTCCAAACCCAAAGAGTAAACTCCTTTGGTTAATAAAGTAGGATTTGTAAAAATGATGTTGTTAAAACTTGTCTTTTCAAGTGATGTACGATATACTTTAGGATTTTCATAAAAAATAGAAGTGCTTGGTGGAATTAAATTAACATTTAATGAATTTGGAATAATTTCTTCATCAGAACTTATGCTTTTAGAAGGGAGTATCAATTCAAAGTTGTGTACTTTCATTTTATTTGTTCCACTCACAACAAAACCAATTCCAGAACCTGAACTTTCTATTTTATTCATTCGAATTTCTTCTATCCCATTTATGGTAAACGCATATTGATTTTTAGAACTCGTGATTTCAAGTTTGTTTTTTGCGTTCATCACAATGTTAGGCGAATAAAAATCATCTGATTTATAGAATAATTCTCCATTTTTATAGGACCCAATGTAATATGTTTTATTTGTTATAAGGAAAAAATTATAGTTTCTCCAATCTTTAAAACCATATATGATACCACACTTTGAACCTGCTTTTAATCCAGTAATATCAATGATTGCTGATATTTTAAAATCAGAATCTAAAATTGAATAATTTAAATACCTAGATGCTCCATTATCATTTAAAGACGTTAGCTCTAAAGCATCATTAGAAACCAAAGATGTGCTTTTGTCGTCCGAAAAAATCCAATTATTTTTATTTTTTTCAAAATCTTCTTTAATGATTTTTGAATCAACAAAGAAACTTGAAACAGAATTTGAATTTTCTAATTGCTCGTTCCCAAAAAGATTTGAAAAATAAAAGACAGGTATAATAAATAGTAATAACCTCACTTATAATAACTTTTTAAAGTAGCGAATTTAGTTATTTTAATTATTCAAACAATTATCACTCACAAAAAAGCCCCGCAACTGCGAGGCCAATTCATAATTTATAAATCATCATTCATAATTACACATATCGTTCATCTGCTTCCATCACATCACCACAATTTTTACACGTTCTTAATTCTTCAGAACTGTAAAACTCTTTGAAACGTGTTAAGAAATCAGTTTCAATGTTCGTTAAAGGAAAACGATAATGGTGTAAAGGATGATTACATTTATCGCAAAACCAAAATAAACCATCGGATAAATCTGTACCTATACGCACTCGTTCTATCACTAAACCAATTGTATTTTCAGGTCGTACTGGATTGTGAGGAATATTTGCTGGTAACAAAAACATCTCGCCTTCTTTGATCGTGATTTCCGTTTTCTTTCCATCGATTTGAGCATATACAGTCATATCCCCTTCTAATTGATAGAACAACTCCTCACTTTCGTTGTAATGGTAATCTTTACGAGCATTTGGTCCACCAACGATCATTACGATAAAATCTCCTGCTTGTTTGTATAAATTTTTATTATTAATAGGTGGCTTCAACAAATCTCTGTTTTCTTCAATCCACTGCTGTAAGTTAAATGGCATCATCATAATCGTTCGCTTTTATTCAAATGTAATTAATACTTTTCCTTTTTCAACCACGTCCTGCAATGCAACGTCGATTGATTTAACAACTCCTTCTCCATCCGATTTCAACACGTTTTCCATTTTCATCGCTTCCAGCGTTAGCAACTCGTCCCCAACAGAAACGACATCACCAGGCTGAACGGATACTCCAATCACACGACCAGGCATCGGTGATTTTAGTTGTTTCAATTTTTTAATTTTCTCTTTATCTAAACCAAGTTCTCTGATCAACGTATCTAATTTCCCTTCTTTTTCAAGTAAAAATTCACGGTGATTAATCTTCACACGAATGTAACCCTGCTCCATTTTTTCTTCCGTAACCTCTCCTAGAAATTTTTTTCCATTCCATTCGACTGTAAAAAAACGATTGTCTTCCCAAAGAATTTCAGGCCCTTTTGTAGGAGAAACCACTTTCCCGTCTACTTTCCAAACGTGTGTTGACATACTCTTCATTTATTCAGCAATAATACAAAAAAAAGAAACGCCAGAATACGATTTCCATTCGGTTTACTAACGATTTTTTTAACCGATTTTCCAGTAACTATTTCTTAAATTTTTATAAAAATGAATTGTGAATGAGTTAAATATCGTAATTTCAATTCCTAAACACAAACTCACATCCATGAGGATTTCATTTTATCTCATTACCTTACTCTCTTTCTTCATTACGAGTAGTTGTTCTGTTTCTCTCAAAAAGAAAAATGAACAAATTACATTGGCAACCGATGAATATACAGAAGAAGACAGTGTGTATGAATACATCAATACTGCGGTTTATAAACCTTCACGCACTTTAAAAACAGACCTGATCCACACAAAATTGGAAATTGAACCCATTTGGGAAAGCGCTGAATTAAAGGGAAAAGCAACATTAACCTTAAAACCTCATTTTTATTCAACCGACAGTGTCTTTTTAGATGCAAAAGGAATGGAAATACAGAATGTTACCAATGGAAAAACGAGCCTTCCTTATTCTTATCAAAACAATATATTAGCGATAAAGTTAGAACGTGTTTTTTCCAACGATGAAAAAATTCAACTTGAAATAAATTACCTTGCAAAACCAGAAAATCAAGCAACGAACCAACACGAGGCATTTGGAAGTAATAAAGGACTTTACTTTATTAATCCTAAAAAAACAGATCCAAACATTATGCCTCAAATCTGGACTCAAGGAGAAACAGAAAATAATTCTATTTGGTTTCCAACGATTGACGCTCCCAATGTGAAGTCCACACAAGAAATCTATCTTACAGTTGATAGCAAGTTTGTCACTTTATCCAATGGAAAATTAATTTCACAAAAAAATCTACCAAACGGAAAAAGAACAGATTACTGGAAACAAGATCTACCTCACGCACCTTATCTTTTTATGTTTGCTGTTGGTGAATTTAAAATCGTGAAAGATACATACACCAAAAAGAATGGTCAAAAGATAGACGTAAATTATTACGTAGAACCTGAATGGGAACAGTCTGCTAAAGCAATATTTGGCGAAACTCCTGCAATGATTGGGCATTTTTCCAAACTTTTAGGAGTAGAATTTCCTTGGGATAAATACCATCAAATTGTCGTAAGAGATTATATTTCTGGAGCGATGGAAAATACGGGTGCTGTTGTATTTGGTGACTTTGTTTACAAAAACAATCGTCAACTTTTAGACGAAAACAATCAATCAATCATTGCGCACGAATTATTTCATCACTGGTTTGGAGATTTGGTAACCTGTGAGTCTTGGGCTAATCTCCCTTTGAATGAATCTTTTGCAAACTATGCTGAATATTTATGGGATGAGTACAAACTTGGAAAAGACGAAGCTGACTATAATTTAGATATTAGCACCGATCAATATTTTCAAGAATATGACAATGGTACAAATCACAACCTTATTTGGTATCAATATGACAAGCCGGATGATATGTTTGACCGCCATTCTTATAACAAAGGTGGTCGTATTCTTCATATGCTTCGCAATTATGTGGGAGATGAAGCGTTTTTTGCTAGTCTAAATAAATACTTAACTACTAATCAATTTAAAAGTGCAGAAATTGACCATTTAAGATTAGCATTCGAGGAAGTAACGGGCGAGGATTTACATTGGTTTTTTGATCAATGGTTTTTAAATAAAGGATTACCCAACTTGGATATTAATTACGATGTGAATATCGAACATCAATTAGTGAAAATTAAAATAAACCAACTTCAATCGCTATCTGAAAATCCAATTTACAAACTCCCTCTTCAATTCGTATGGTATGATGATGCTGGAGAGCACAAACAAAAAATTACTATAGACAAAATTGAAAACGAGTTTAGTTTACCACTAAAAGGCAACCTAAAAACTATTCTCTTCGATGATTCTCGTTCTTTTTTAGGATATTATAAAGAGAATAAAACACCTGATTTCTACATCAATCAATACTATTTACATTCAACCTTTTTAAGTAGATACGAAGCGCTTATGTTTGCAACATTGGATGAAAACGAAAAGGCACATACATTAATTTTAGATGCATTGAAGGATAAGCATTGGTTTATTCGTAAAACAGCCATCGAAAAAATTTCTTATTTATCAGATGAAGAGAGACATAAAATTGCCCAATCAATTGCACTTTTAGCGAAAAAAGATGCAAATTCTGAAGTACGAGCAACGGCATTACAAGCCCTTTTTGATTTTCAAAGAGACGAGCAATTTATGAATATACTTAAAAGTACAGCTTCAGAAGATTCCTCATATATTGTACTTAAAAAAGCGCTTTTATTGACTGTTCAATTAAAACCATCCGAAATAGATGAGATGATTACTACATTACAAAAAAACAAGGATAAACAAATTATTTTAATGCTTACATCAATTTTGACATCAACAAAAAATCCGACCTATCTTTCCTATTTTTTACAATTAATCAATCAAAATTCATTTAAAGGATATGATGCTTTGGAATTATTGAATAACTTTACTTTCTATATTACTTCACTTCCATTGGAATATCAAGTAAAAGCACTTGAGGTCTATAAAAAATATCAATCAGAAGGTAATTTTTATGCTAAAATGTATCTCCCTCAAAATGTATATTATTTGATAAGTTCCATTGAATCCAAAGAGGAAAATGACCCTAGTCTATCCAATTTGAAAGAAATGTATTTGAAGCAATTAAACGAATTTTATAAAACGCTAAATAACTAATTGAATATACTATGAAAAAAGTAGTTTACACCTTCGGACTTTTTGTGGCGCTAGTTTCATGTAGTAAACCTGCTGCTATTGTTGTTACGCAAGCTGATGCAGACAGAGTTAAAGTATCTACTGAAGCTTTATTGGAAGGACAAAAATTATATGATCAACATTGTATGAAATGTCACCAATTCCACCCAACAAAGTTTACAACTAAAACGTGGGCTAAATATATGCCTGAAATGGCGGGAGCTGCTAAAATTGATCAAACAACAAGTGATAAAATCTTGTTATACGTTTCTACTTTTTCTAAAAAATAAGAAACAATAAGCAATTAATAAACAGAAGTAATTACCTTTGTACTTACTTTTTTGAAGTGTAAGAACAAATGAAACATTCTTCGCTCTTTAAACAACAAATTATATAGATATGAAACTTGCAGCAGCAAATAAAAAATTAGATGCAATCATTGCAAAAGTTGAAAAAGAAGGAATTTTAGCAGCTGGATTGATTGACGAATTAAAAGAATTACGTGAGTATGCTTTAAAAGAGCAAGATCCTTTAGTAACAAAAGTAATTCGTTTATCTTATGAGTATTTAATCGAAAATGAAACATTCGATGTTCAAGCTCAATATGACGAAGATGAAGATGGAAGTGAGTTTCCAATCGAAATTGAAGATCAAGAAAACTTATTGTATTTATTGAACTTATTGAAAAACGCTGATCACAAAATCAACCGTGAAGAAATTAAAGATTATAGAACTGCTTTAAAAGAAGAGTTGTATTAATCTTTACAGAAAATAGAATATAAAAGAAAGGGGCTTCAAATGAAGCCCCTTTCTTTTGTTTATAAAAATTGACTATTTAGTCAATTCTTTTAATTTATCTTCTAATTCTTTCTTTTCATTAATCACAAATCGCTGAGCGATGTATTCTTTAGGTTTTCCAGATTTATCTAATACCGGTGCAATAATTGCATCTACCCAATAGAATGAACCATCTTTCGCTAAATTTTTCACCTCGCCTCTCCAAATTCTTCCTGAAGAAATCGTTTGCCATAAATCATCAAACGCTTCAGCTGGCATATCAGGATGTCTTAAAATACGATGGTTTTTACCCATTACCTCTTCACGTGAGTATTTAGACCATTTACAGAATTCATCATTTACATAAGTAATATTTCCTTGAACATCCGTTTTTGAAACGATGGCAACCGAATTAATAATCCGAGATTGGGCTAAAAATTCTTCTTCCATTTTTTGTTTTTCAATCGTCATTTGACGTTGTACACGTTCCATTTCAGCAGTTGTTGCTTGCATTTCCTCCATATTTTGACGAATCTCTTCTTCTTGTGCTCGTAAATTCTCTGCCTGTAGTTGTGATTGCATCAATAAATGTTTAGTACGCTCATTCATCTTCACTGTAGAGATAGTACTTGCAATTGTTTCAGATAATTTATTGATAAACTCTACCTTTTCAGAAGTTAATTCCTCGAATGAAGCAATTTCTAAAGCTCCGTAAACTATATCATTAACTTTTAAAGGAACAATAAAGATAGAAGTCGGTGTAGCTTCACCCATACCTGAAGTAATATTTACATAATCAGTAGGTATTTCTGTAAAATACAAAGGCTCTTTATCAAACCATGCTTGACCAACTAAACCTTGTTTGTACTTAATAATTTGTTTCTCTTCTAAATAACGTTGTTTACCATATGCATAAACCGCTTTCACTTCCATATGAATGTTTTCCGGTTCTTCGTCATTAACAACGTATAAATACCCTTGATTTGCATGGATATAGCGAATCAGATTGGAAAGTATCACATTATAGAATTTTTCTTCATCTGAAGTATCACGAGTGAAAATAGTAAATTTAGCCAATCCCTCTACCACCCAATTACGTTTCGCTTCATCCTCTTTTACTTGCTTCAAATTAGCACGCATCGTGATAAGTGAGTTACCTAAAACATCTTTATCTCCAAGAGGTTCAAAGTCAGCTTCTAAATCTCCTTCACCAATATTTTTTGAAAAAATTGCAGTTTTAGACAAATTCTCTGAAAGCTCATCTACCGATTGAATAATTTGACCAATTTCGTCGTTAGAATGTTCAACATCATCCATTTTAGCTAATTCACCTTTTCCAAGTTTTTGTAAAACATCATTTGTTTTATCAATTCTTTTAGTGATAGACATCGAAAATAGTAAAGAGAAAACAATTGCTATAGCCATCATCACTAAAATGATTACTATGATTCCAATTAAATCTTTTGAGAAAAAAGTACCAAAAGTCAAACTTTCTTTTGGAACGATCACCACAGCTTTCCATCCTTTTCCTTTGTAAGTAAAAGCTCCTTCAGATTTATCCCATACTACTAAAGCATTATCTTCATTCGCTTTTTCTCCATCAATTTCAAACACACTATTGCCGTGCTTAATTTCTAATTCATTTATAACATAATTATTTTGAATCAACGCATCATCTTCACCATCAATCACCTGATTTTGTGCGTTGGTAATCATCAATTTTGAATCTTTGCTTAATTCTTTTAAATGACCTTGTGCTTCCTCACGAATTGTTTGTGTAACCTCTTTCCAATTGGCAAAATTATACCATACACCAAGTATTTCTCCTTTATCATTTTTGATTGGAGCAGCAAAACCCATTCCATAACCATTAGTATGGTAAATATCTTTCACAATAGGGCTAATCATAAAATCAGAATACCAAGCTCCACCTTCAGGACCAACAGGACTCATACACGCATTAAACCATGGTTCAGATGCCAAATTTTTTCCAACCATAAAATTGGAATATATCTGATTGCCTGATTTATCCTTTGTATTTATAAATTGGACATTCCCTTTTTTATCACAAATGACCATCAAATCATACAATACATAATATGAAACCATGGTATTGATAAAATCTTGAACATCCGTATAATCTTGTTTTACTTGGTTCTCATTTTCATCAGATTGAGTTTTGATCAATGATTTTAAAGCCCCCTTTTCAGCTAATTTATTATACGCAAATGCCTGAACATCACCGAAACGCTCATAAAAGTTACGATCTATTTTATCTAATACATTATCAGCAACACGTTCTGACAATACTTGATTAGGCTTGTTTCTACCTTCAACTACATGTTTTGCAGTATTGATTAATTGTGTTAAAGAAAGAACAATTGGAACTGATAATAAAACAATTACTAATTTCTTTTTAACAGATAAATTTTTCCAAAAAGATAACAACCTCATAAATTTAAGTCTATTTTACACGCAAATATACCTAAACCCACGCAAGAATAACATACAAAATATTACTTATTTTAAGTTAATCGACTTAGTATATTAATATGGATATTATAAACCTAAAATCTAAGTATTAATTTTAAATTAAAACGGCGCTGGGTCAAATAATTTGGAATAGAATATAACCTTCCACTCACGTCTTGAACCCATTGATGAGAGAGTACATTATTTACTCCCATCAAATTATAAACTTCAAAAGATAGAGTTGCGTCAGAAAAAATCGTCTTAATAGATTGTACTTTTTTCTTATACAATAAATCATACGAAATTCCTAAATCAACTCTAAAATAACTTTTTTGACGAAGTGTATCTTTATAACGATCATTACCAGGAGGCCCATAAGGTAATCGGGTGCCAAATTGCAACCCTAACTGCGCACTATACATTTCATACCTAGGCATTTTATCTTGAAATAAAATAGCAGCATTTAATAATTGATCAGTAGGTCTAGGAATATAACCTGGTTTTGTTACAATACTATCTACTTTAACATCGTCATCCGTATAACCATAGATAATTTCTTCACCAGATTTATTATAATAAGTGGTATATGAATCATGCAATAAATTTTCTTTTGTACTCAACATTCCAACTTTAAAAAATGATTGAACACCTTCTACAAATTCACCATGTACATTTACATCCATTCCATAAGCATACGCAACAGCATCGTTATTTGCTACATATCTTGTTCGAACATTATCAATACTATAAGCATTGACATCCCACAAATATTTATAATAAGATTCAATTATGAGCTTAAAAGGCTGTTTTCTGTTCCACATGGCAAAATGATGTTCATATCCAGCAATAAAATGAAACGATTTTTGAGACTTAACATCTAAATTTAATGAACCAGAAAGCGTTCTAAATTCTCTATAAGCAGGTGGTTGATAATATAGACCTGTGGCTAAACGAAATTGCGCATTTCGACGGGTAATTTTCCCATTGTGATTAAAATAAAATCTTGGAAAGAAAACGAATGAAATTCTAGGAGTCAAATACATTTCTTGATTGATTTCTGTATAACCGAAGCGAACTCCAGTTTGTAAAGCATACTTCCTTGAAGAATTCAACACTGTATCTTTCGTCCAAATACTATCTCTTTTAATTTTAACTAGAATATTTTCTTTTTCATCTGACCACAAAAAAGAATGCTGTAAATAACCTGAAACACGACTTGTTTCCAATGAAAGCTTACTTTTTAAGGATGTATTTAAAACTAAATCATTGGATGTATTTGAAGTAGATAATTGACTATAACCAGCTGAATCTACATATTTCCATTCGTTAATTTGATCAATAATAATATCGTGTTGAAATGATAATCCCCAAAACAATTTATGATTATCATTTATTCTTAGTGACCCGTTATGATAAAAATTTATTAAGGTTGCATTTAATTCATTTCGAGCGTGATTCAAAAATCCGCCTACCCCAATCGCTTTCACCGAATCGCCTACATTTTCTTTTGATGGATCTGTCTCCAACTGATTGATAAAATATTCCGCTAATACATCAAAACTTTCAATCTCATTGGTTTTAAATACCGATGCATATAAGTCTAAACTTAAATTTTGTAATGGTTTGTATTTTAAGGACGTACCAGCTGTTAATGTTTGAAAACTTGTATGTTCTTGTCCATCAAAATAAATATTCAAACGATAGGCCTCATTAACTGTACCAAAATCAGTTTCTTGAGATTGTGGTGCAAAACGATATTGGTTGGAAGATAGATGTAAAAAATTAGACCAAGTCAATTTTGGAGAAAGGTCATAGTTGGTTAAAAATTGACCATCATAAAAAATAGGATTGTAGCTCCCTTTCGTGGGTAAAGCATTTAAAAGATAACCATTTGATCTATATCGAACTCCCGCAAGATAATTAAATTTAGACGAAATTCGCTGAGCGATATGTGACTCAATCCCTAACAAAGAGAGAGAGACCGAACCTTGAAGCGAATCAGGGTTTTTGTAGCTGATATCCAACACAGAGCTTAACTTATCACCGTAACGCGCATCAAAACCTCCACCACTGAATTTTAAATCTTTTACTAATGAGGAATAAACAATACTCATTCCTTCTTGCTGACCAGCTCTCGTAATAAAAGGGCGATTCACTAAAAATCCATTGATATAAACTAAGTTTTCATCATAGCTCCCTCCTCGTACATTGTAATTTGAAGTTAACTCATTATTTGAACTAGCAGAT
>JBILUY010000081.1:0-11130 GCA_044370735.1 Crocinitomicaceae bacterium
CATAGCAGCATCTTGCGGACACGTAGCAACCCCCACTTTTTCCATAACAGGATAATCAGGAATGTCATCCCCCATATATAATGCTTGTTCATCTGTGAATTGATATTTCTCTTTACATTGTTCGTAAACTTCAATTTTATTTGAAGAACGTAAGAAAACTTCGTGAACGCCAATTCCTTCTAACGCCTTTTTTAAATGTTCTGAATCACCACCTGTTATGATTAAAACGTTGAATCCTGCTCTGTTAGCATATTGTAAAGCATATGCATCCTTTGTACTTATTGCACGAACAAACTCATCTTTTAATACATACACTTCACCATTGGTCAATACACCATCAATATCAAAAATTAAGGTTGTTATCTTAGGTAATTTTTCTTTGTAACTAATCATGATAGGTAGATTTAATACTTTCAGTTATAAGTTGATAGATTTCTTTGGATTTACCATCTAACATGGATATATGCTTGTTGATGGTTTGATTATCGTTTCTTTTTGCAGGTCCAGTTTGGTTGTCAAACGGATTAGAAATTAAATTCTTTTTCAACGTTTCTTCCAGTAAAGGCAATAAATTTTCCCAAACTATTCCATTCTTATCAGCTTCTTTTTTGGCTAAATAGAGTAGGTGATTGGTAAAGTTATTGATGAAAACTGCCGATAAATGATACTTTTTTCTCTCTTCTGAAGAAACAATTGAAACGTTGTTGCTAATTCTTTGTGCTATTGAAATTAGATTGTTTTCGAGTGTTTTATTCGATGCTTCAATAAAAAAAGGTACTTTATCAATAGCTAAAGTATCTGATTTACGAAACGTTTGTAAAGGATAAAAAACACCGATATTTTTTCCTTCAATCTGTTTCAATTCAACCGAACCAGAGGTGTATGCTATATTTTCGTTTGGAATTTGATTGATCAGAGCGTATATCACATCATCAGGTACACATAGTAGAACTAAATCTGCATTAGAAAGCAAATGAAATTCATTGGTAAAATGCGAATCTAACATTTTAGCTAAACGAGTTCCTTCTTCGATATTCCTAGCATAAACGAAGTTGATTTTCAGTCCGCTATTTTTCAATGCTATACCAAGATGATATGCAACATTTCCGGAACCAACTATTGATATGTTTTGAATCAATTTCATCTTAATTAAAGAGGCCACCGAATAGGCAGCCTCTTTTATTATTTTATTGTCCGTGACATTGTTTGTATTTCTTTCCACTTCCACAAGGACAAGGATCGTTTCTACCAATTTTAGGTTCAGTTGAAACTATCGGTTGTCTTTTGGGAGTTTCTTCTACGATTTCAGCGTCTTCAATACCATCATTTATCATTGCGTGATCGTAGTGGTTTTCT
Organism: Crocinitomicaceae bacterium; assembly: GCA_044370735.1. GTDB lineage: Bacteria > Bacteroidota > Bacteroidia > Flavobacteriales_D > Crocinitomicaceae > CANHVK01. The sequence continues at coordinate 1,357 of JBILUY010000081.1, forward strand.
ACTTTCACTTGCTGATTTGTTGTTTTGATATTTTCAACTTCGTAAGGAATATCCATTTTTAATAACGATTCAACCGTTTGAAGGTTTAATCTACTTAACATTCCTTTGAATAATTCAAAAGATTCTAATTTATAAACGATTAGTGGATCTTTTTGCTCATAAACAGCTTGTTGAACTGAAGTTCTCAAGTCGTCCATTTCACGTAAATGTTCTTTCCATTCGTCATCGATTAAAGCTAACGTGATATTTCTTTCAAATGCTTTCACTAATGCTTGACCATTTGATTCATATCCTTCTTTTAAGCTTACAATCATTTGCATTTCCTTAATTCCATCTGATAATGGGAATAAAATATTCTCATAACGATTTGATGGATTTTCGTACACTGCTTTGATTTGTGGATATGCTTTTTGTATAATACGATCGTTTTTGTGTTTGTAGTGTTTTTCTACTTCGTAATATACTTTTTCAGTGATAATCGTTTTGTCTAACGTTGAAAATTCTTCTAGTGAAACTGGGCTTTCAATTCCTAGTACACGGAACAATTCAAATTTGAATTCATCGAATTGTTTTGCATGAGCGTAATTGAAAACTATATTTTCAGCAACATCATAGAACATATTAGAAATATCCAATGATAAACGGTCACCAAATAAAGCATTTCTACGTTTTTTGTAAATTGCTTTACGTTGTGCACTCATTACATCGTCATATTCTAACAAACGTTTACGCATTCCAAAGTTATTCTCTTCTACTTTTTTCTGCGCACGTTCAATCGATTTAGAAACCATGCTGTGTGTAATCACTTCTCCTTCTTTCAATCCCATTCTATCCATGATTTTTGCAATTCGTTCAGAACCGAACTTACGCATTAAATCGTCTTCTAATGAAACAAAGAATTGAGATGAACCTGGATCTCCTTGACGACCAGCACGACCTCTTAACTGTCTATCAACACGACGAGAGTCATGTCTTTCAGTACCGATGATTGCAAGACCTCCTGCTTCTTTTACTCCTTCACCTAATTTGATATCGGTACCACGACCAGCCATATTTGTAGCGATCGTTACTGCACCCGCTTTACCAGCCATAGCAACGATTTCTGCTTCTTTTTGGTGGTATTTAGCATTCAATACTTGGTGTTGAATTCCTTTCATTTTTAACGAACGGCTTAAGAATTCAGAAATCTCGACAGTGGTTGTACCCACTAATACAGGTCTTCCTTCTTTTACTAAACGTTCTGTTTCTTCAATAACTGCAGCAAACTTCTCACGCGCAGAACGATAAACTAAATCGTTTAAATCTTTACGTTGAATGTTTCTGTTTGGTGGAATTACGACAACATCTAATTTATAGATATCCCAAAATTCTTTTGCTTCCGTTTCTGCAGTACCAGTCATACCAGCTAGTTTGTGGTACATACGGAAGTAGTTTTGTAAGGTAATTGTAGCGTAAGTTTGCGTTGCCGCTTCAATCGTTACATTTTCTTTAGCCTCGATTGCTTGGTGAAGTCCGTCAGAATAACGTCTTCCTTCCATAATACGACCTGTTTGTTCGTCAACAATCTTGATTTTTCCATCCATAATCACATATTCCACTTCTTTTTCAAAAAGGGCATACGCTTTTAATAATTGGTTCACAGAGTGAATACGTTCTGATTTCACGCTGAAATTACGAATCAATGCATCTTTACGATCCATTAAATCTTCCGTAGAAAGTTGCTCTTTTTCTAATTGAGCAATTTCAGAACCGATATCTGGAATTACATAGAAATTAGGATCACCACCATCGGAGATTAGATTAATCCCTTTTTCTGTTAATTCAACCGTATTTTGTTTTTCATCAATCACGAAAAATAATTCTTGATCGATTTTTTTCATATTTTTCCCTTGCTCTTGCATGTAAAGGTTTTCTACTTTTTGCAAGTGAGCTTTGATACCAGGTTCAGATAAGAATTTGATTAACGGTTTGCTTTTAGGTAAACCTCTATACGCACGTAATAAAGCGATACCACCTTCATCTAACGCAGTTTTTACATCTTTTTTATCATCAGAAGGAGCGTTGATGACAGCTAATAAGTTTTTAGCTTCAACTAAAACTTGGTTCACATATTTGCGTTGTGCATCTACTAAACGTTCTACACGCGGCTTCAACTCAATAAATTCGTGTTCATCACCTCTCGGAGTTGGACCAGAAATAATCAATGGTGTACGAGCATCATCAATTAATACTGAATCGACCTCATCGACAATCGCAAAATGGTGTTCACGTTGAACTAAATCTTCTACGTTACTTGCCATATTATCTCTCAAGTAGTCAAATCCGAATTCGTTATTCGTACCAAAAGTGATATCAGCTAAATATGCTTTTCTTCTTTCAGGAGAATTTGGTCTGTGTTTATCAATACAATCTACAGAAAGTCCATGGAATTGGTATAAAGGACCCATCCATTCAGAGTCACGTTTTGCTAGGTAGTCATTCACCGTAACAACGTGAACCCCTTTACCTGAAAGTGCATTTAAATAAACGGGTAGGGTAGCCACTAATGTTTTACCTTCCCCAGTTTGCATTTCAGCGATGTTACCTCTGTGAAGAACAGCACCCCCCATCAACTGAACATCGTAATGAACCATGTTCCAAGAAACAGGAGCACCAGCAGCAGTCCATGAATTGAACCAAGTAGCTTTATCACCACTTATTTCAATTCCGTCTTTTTGATTTGCTAATTCACGATCAAAATCTTGTGCAGTAACTACTAATTGACCGTTTTCAGCCCATCTTCTTGATGTTTCTTTAACAACACCAAAAGCTTGAGGTAAAATCTCTAATAATACACTTTCGATTACTTCGTTTACTTCTTTTTCAAGTTTTTCAATTTTTTCGAAAATGCGTTCTTTTTCATCTACATGCGTAGCGTCATCTTGCGATTTAGCTTTTAATTCAGCAATTTCTTTTTCTAAATCTGCAATAGCAGTTTGTACTTGATTTCTGAATTCTGTTGTTTTATCTCTTAATTGATCATCTGATAAACCTTTAAACTCTTCGAAAAAAGTATTTGATTTATCAATAAAAGGTTGATATTCTTTTCTTTCTTTTGTTGTTTTATCTCCGAAAATGGATTTTAAAATATTTGCAATCATGCTAAGGGTCTTATAATGTTATTCGAAAATTTTACTGTCAATTGGTTTATTTACCTCGATAGCAGTCATTTTTCCGTCTAACAATAATCCGTCCATTTCAAGTGTCATTGATTTAGGGAAAATGATACCATCCACTGGTTCAAAATTAGAATAAGTTGTAACTTCTTCTCTTTCACCTTCTACATCAATTGTTTTTACTTTCATCAAAGTAGTAACATCATAATAGTTTGTGAATTTTTTGATACCATCTGAATAGGTAAGTACATATACTTCCTTACCATTTAGTTGATCAATACCTACTAATTCATAATTTAAATTGTTTGTTTTTAATATAAACTCAGGGAAAACACTAACTGTTTTCTTTTTCGCTTCGATTTCTTGAGGAGTCATATCAGATTTACCTGTTTGACTATTCATTTCATATCCTTTGTTGTTAGCAAATACATGCTTTTCAACTAAATTTCCTTGAATTTCTACGGTGAAAGTTTCTTTACCTGAATTCTCGTAGTAATTGTTTACCACTAATGGAACAGGAATTTGTGGTGTAGTCATCGTAATCTGTTGGTGATACGATTTTAACTTGTTGATTTTTTTCAACGCTTTTTTAGTTGTCGTTTCTCCAGTAACTGCTAACAAATATTTTTCAATGAATTCATCTTTCGAAATTCCAGCTTTTTTGATTTCAGCTACAGGTTGACCTAAAGCATCTACTTTTTCAATGTTTCCATCAGAATCAAATTGCTTTAATTTCTCTAAGATTGTTGGGTTACCCACAACAATGATATTTGCATTCTCAGCAGTTAAGTATTGTTTTGCAATCGCTAAAAGTTCTTCTTTCGTTATTGCATCTAATCTTTTTAAATATCCTTGATAATGATCTTTAGGAAGATTGTATTTGATAGTACTTAATGCGAAACGAGCAACAGTAGCAGGACTTTCTAACGAACGACCAAAACTACCTGCCATAGAAGCTTTAATTGTTTTTAACTCATCATCAGTAACTAATTCAGAAGTGATTTTTTTCAATTCTAACAAAATTTGAGCTACAGCGCTATCAGTTACTTCGGTTCTAAAGTTTCCAGAAATAGAGTAATAGCTACCTGCATCACCAATTACCGTGTTTGAATAACAGCCATAGGTATAGGCTTTATCTTCACGTAAATTTTGTGTCAAACGAGCACCAAAACCTCCACCACCAAAAATTCCATTTAAGGCACTTAAAGGAAGGTTGTTTTTCTCCCCTGGTTTAATTGAAATAGGGAAAGAAACAGTAATAACTGATTGAGGAGCATTCGGTTTACTTACAAAAATCACACGGTTTCCTTTGTGCTCAAATCCTGGAGCATAAGTAGTTGTAATTTTATCACCACCTTGGAAATCTTTGAAGTATTTATTGTAGTAATTAATTACTTGTTCTTTATTGATATCACCAACAACAACTAAATAACTACCATTTGGAGTAAACATTTTTTTGTAGAAAGCAAGAATATCTTCTCTTGTAATGTTTTTAATAGTTGCTTCCGTTTCAATTTCCCCATAAGGGTGTTTGTTAGGATAATTCGCTCTTGCCTCTGCATTTCCAGCCATGGCACTAGGATTTGCAGTTTCAGATTTGATATCGTTTAATTTTTTATCAATGATACGTTCAAATTCTGATTGAGGAAAAGCTGGATGTAACAAAACATCACTCATTAATGTCAATCCTTTGTCTAAATGTTTTGTTAAACAGTTTAATGAAATTGAATTATATCCTGTTCTTAAAGAAGCTCCTAAGAAATCAGATTCTAAATCTAATTGATCTTTTGTTCTTGAAGTTGTACCAGACATTAATAATTCCCCAGTAAGATTACCAACACCTGCTTTGTTTCCTTCCAACATCAAATTTGACCCCATTTCCCATAAAAATGAAACTTTAGGTGTTTTATGATTTTCAGAAAGGACAACAGTTACCCCGTTAGGCAAAGTAAATACTTGTGATTCTTTTATGTTAATCGTTGGAGCTGGTGCACTCTTTGGCATAATTGTACGATCTATTTGACCGAATGCCATTGAATTTAAACAAAGTAGTCCAACAAAAATTGCTTGTTTTTTCATTGTATATAAATATCGTTTATTATTGAGCTTTTGGTAAATAGTATAATACTACACGAGCATCTTTTGTGTAATATTTTTTAGCAACACGCATGATATCTTCTCTTGTTACTTTTAAATAAGCATCTAATTGTTGATTGATCAAGTTCGTGTTTTTACGATACATGTAGTTATCTGCTAAATCTTCCGCAATTTTAGCAACAGAAGTATTTGAAGAAGCAGCATTGTTTTCATATTGATTTAATACTTTTTGTAGTTCTTCTGCAGTAACCAATGTTTTTTGAGCAATCGCAATTTCTTCATCTAACGCTGTTAATAAAGTATCAAGGTTCACTCCGTCAACACCAATTCCGGCAACCATTGCTAAACCTTGGTGTTCCAAAGGTAAACCATAGGCAAAAGCATCTACTGCTAATTGTTTTTTCTCAACGATGTTTTTATTCATTCTCGACGATGCACCAGAACATAAAATATCATTTAAAATTTCAAAAGCAGGAAAATCTTTATCTGTTTGAGAAGGACATCTGTACCCAATAAATAAAGCAGGTAATTGAATATTATCATAAATAGTATCAACTTCTTGTTTTGTCAAAGGAACGTCAACAGGATTAGGAGTAGGGATAACTGTTTTCATTGCAGCATATTTTTGCATCAATTTAACAGCTTCAGGATTTTTTGAATTGAAATAATTAGATTGATCAAAAGTAGATTTCTCAATTCCATATTTTGTTTTAAAATCCTGATCGTTTAAGTTTAAGAAATCACGGTATAAGTTGATCCCTTGACCTGCAGGAATAGAACCAAAATATTTATTGATCATTTCTTTCGTTTGTGCAATGTTAATATCTCCAGCGATGGATAAAACAGCATTTGCAGGAACATAAAACGTCTTGTAGAAATTCACATAATCTTCTTCTTGAGCAGCATCTAAGTGTTCCATGCTACCAATCGGAACCCATTTGTACGGGTGATTTTTGAATACACGTGCACATAAATTCGCTAAATTCGCTCCATAAGGCTTATTGTCAACACGTTGTCTTTTTTCTTCTTTAACAACTGAACGTTGAGTTTCAATCCCTTGTTTTTCAACTTTAGCATGTAATAAACGCTCACTTTCCAACCAAAGTCCTAATTCTAACTCATTTGAAGGAAGTAGTTCATAATAAAATGTTCTATCCTGTGAAGTGTTTGCATTTAATGCACCTCCTCGTTTTTCAACAATTTGAGCGTAATCTCCACGTTTGATATTTTGAGAACCTTCAAATAATAAATGTTCAAAAAAGTGAGCAAAACCAGTTCTATCTGAACGTTCGTTTTTCGAACCAACGTGATACATAACGGTTACAGCTGTAACTGGAACGGAATGGTCTTCATGTAAAATAACATGTAATCCATTTGGTAAATCGTATTCAATGAAATCGATTTTTTTCTGTTGTGACCATGTGGAACCTGCTAATAAAAGTGCAGACAGGGCTACAAGGTGTTTTTTCATATATAGTTTATTAGTTTCAAAAATTAAAAGATTTCAAATATACATATTAAGATTTAGTGTTTTTATGTTGTTAGCTGTTAATTAAATGTAAAATTCAAAATTTATTGAGTTATTAACAATTGTTGAAAACTTCAGTTGATAACGTGTTGTTGAAAACTTTGCCGATGTGGAAAACAAGGACCAAATTTTCACCCAGAAAAATACCCTCTTCCATTAAATTCGCACTTTCTTAAAAAACACGAAAAATGAAAAAAGTATTCAATTTGAAATTTGTTTTCACTATTTGTGGAGTTTTGTTTCTAATGCTAACATCCCTAATGTCTGAAGAAGATGCCTATCTTCAAACAGGAAAAGCTTCATATTACTCTAAGAAATTTCAAGGACGTGAAACTAGTTCTGGTGAAATTTTTAAACACAATAAATATACTGCTGCGCACAAGACATTGCCTTTTGGTTCTATTGTAAGAGTTGTTAATTTGGAAAATGATTCAGTTGTTTATGTTAAAATAAACGATCGATTACCGAAAACTTCTAAACGTCTGATAGATTTAACTCGCAAAGCGGCAAAAGAACTAAACTTTATCAAAAAAGGGTTGACTAAAGTTACAGTTGAACGTGTCCTTTAATATCTTTTCAGACCTAAAGGTTGTAGATGTTTCTACCGTTTTAGCTGGTCCTTCAGTTGGAATGTTTTTTGCTGAATTAGGTGCCGAAGTTATCAAAGTAGAACATCCAATTCATCGTGATGTTACACGTACTTGGAAATCAGTATCTGAAAACGAAACTTCAATTTCATCCTATTTTTCTAGTATTAATTACAAAAAGAAATACGTTAGTATTGATTTAGGCAACGAACAGGAAAGGAGTGAGTTTTTAGAAATCATCAAAGAGTCTGATATCTTGATTAGTAACTTTAAACGTGGTGATTATCCTAAATTTAATCTTACCCCAAGTGTTTTAAACGAACTTAACCCTTCGTTAATTCATGGAAGAATAACCGGCTATGGAACTGAATCTGACCGAGTAGCCTATGATTTGATTTTACAAGCAGAGACAGGTTTTATGTCTATGAATGGCACACCTGAAAGTGGTCCTGTGAAAATGCCCGTTGCACTAATCGATGTTTTATCAGCGCATCAGTTAAAAGAAGGGATTTTAATCGCTTTGTATGAGCGACAAAAAACAGGGAAAGGGAAAGAAGTAAGTGTTTCGCTTTATCAAGCTGCCGTTTCTAGTTTGGTTAATCAAGCTTCTTCGTATTTGATGAATCAAACGGTACCAAAACGCATTGGAAGCTTACATCCTTCCATTGCTCCCTATGGTGAAACGTTTAAAACAAAAGATCATCGTTTCATTACGTTTGCTATTGGAAGTAATCAACAATTCGAAAAACTAATGCGTTTTTTATATCTAGAAAACATATTAGCTGATGTACGATTTAAGAATAATCCTTCAAGGGTAGTACACCGAGAATTATTATTTCAAGCAATGGAAACTAAAATCCATGAATTAAATAGTCATGACATTGAACATTTCACTGCGGAAAATAATATTCCATGTGGGATCATAAAAACGATGGATGAAGTTTTTCAACAACCTTTAGCCCAAGAATTAATAAGAGAAGAAGAAATAGAAAATCAAATAACGAAAAGAGTTTCTTCTATTGCGTTTAATTTGAAGTGATTACTTCTTTTTTAGACATTCTTCAATTTTCTTCGTAACCAGTTTGAATAGCAAATCTGCTTCTTTTTGTTCTATTTTTCGAGCAAACTTCAAGGTTTTACTGATGTATTGAAAATGAATACGTTCTGCATTTTGTATCCAAGGTGAATTTTCCCAAATGGCTTGAATTGAATTATCTTTAGGGAAAACAACTTCCATTTTTTCAATGTTTTCCAAAAAATAGAGATTCGATTTTCCAAAACCTTTGATAGACTTTTTATAGGTAAATCCATCCGTGTCTATTTTTATCATTTCTTTCCCCCAAAGTAACCAAAGTAAAGCTCTACCTACTTTGAACGCATAGTAAACCCAGAAACATAAGAAAATGATTACAATTAATTTTTCTTGTTGATTTAGCTTCAATGTGTTAAAAGCCCAGATCATCACACTTCCAATGGTTATCCACATAGCAAACCAAGCACTCATCAACCCCTTTTGCCAAAATTTATTTTCTGGATTTATAACAATCGTTAATTTCTTAGGTTGATCTACAAAACTTATGCGCTCACCAATCCACTTCATGCTTTTATATTTTATGCAAAATTAATAAATGATCTTACTTTTACTTTAAAAGTGTCACATTCCCTTGAAATTGTTTTTTTACACCATTTATACAATTTACTTTTAAATAGTAATCATATACATCTGGTGCTAGTTTTTGTCCTTTATAGGTTCCGTCCCAACCATTATCTAGGTTGAAAGAAGTAAATACATTTTCGCCCCATCGGTTGAAAACGCGAAATTCAATTTCATACATCGGTCTTCCACGCACATATAAAATATCGTTTTCATTGTCTCCATTTGGAGAAAAGGCATTCGGAACAAATATATAAGGGAAATCACATTCCCAATCTTTGATTACTTTAATGAAAATTGAATCGTAGTATAAACAAACGCCATCATTTCCGATGACATGATAAAAGCGAGAAGTATCTGGTTTTGCAAACAAAGGGTTTTCAGTTTTTGACAGACCGTTTTCCACATTTAACCATTCATAGGTTAGTGAACCTGGAAAAGCTTCAAATTTGTTTGTTTCGCCTTTGAATATAGAATCATTTTGTGATGTAAGTTGAATACTTGAATATTTAGGATCTTCTTTTTTGATTAGTATTGAATCGTTCACAATACATGAATCTTCGGTAACCAATCGAATTCCATAATAGGATGCATTGTTTTTAGGTGTAATAGAAATTGTTGTAGGACTTGTTTGATTATATACATCATTTCCAAACCAAGTGCTTGTGTATTTTTTAGAAATTGGTGAGATTGAAACTGTAATTTCAGAGGCTTGATCTGTACAAACTGTAGTTTTTCCTTGTAATTGAAAAG
>JBILUY010000277.1:0-2981 GCA_044370735.1 Crocinitomicaceae bacterium
ATTATCAAGAAGAACCTTTTGGAGAATCGTTCTTTCCAAGTCCACAAGTTACATATAGTAGAGTTTCTGTATCTAATTTAGTTGGAGGGAATTTATCTTCGAATCAAAAGGTAAAACAATTACATAAAACAGGACATGTTGTTACAGAATTTTATACTTCAAAAGAATTTCCAACAATAGTAGATCAAACAAAAATAGATGGTAAAGAAAATGATAATCGTCCATTTACTGAAATTTCGAATCTTATCTCAAAACAAGTCATTACGCTATCTCAAGGGTATGTTATCCATTTAAATGATATGAATGGAAAACAAAAAGCTCAATATGTATATGCAGAAGGGATTGACAAACCGATATCAGGTGTAAAACATATTTATGATACTTATAAAGGAAATGAAAATCTTGTTGCCGCAAATACTACTACAGGCAATAGAGGTAAAATTGACAATCGAGTAACCGTTATTTATCCAAATGGAGATATAAAACCAAATACAACAATTGGTGTTGAATATGATGTATTTAATGATTTTAGGGAAAATGAAAGCAAAACAACTTTATTAGGTGCTAAATTTAATACTGCTGGTTTTGTGATAGGTATAATACCAGGTATAGTACCATTGGTTTTACCTAAATTTTCTAGATCTATAACATCTAGTTATACTGCTACAACAACTAAAGTAATCAATACATTTGCTATTGAAAAAGAGACGATAGCTTTAGAAGATAATACACAGATTTCAACTAGAAATTTAGCTTGGGATGCATACACTGGCGAAGTTTTGGTAACAGAAACTGTTGATGAATATAATGAGAAGTATTATACTATGAATTATCCTGCACATTGGGCTTATCCTGGTATGGGTCCAGCTTCATTGAACTCTGGATTTGTAGGAATAGCTGAATCAATCTCAAGTACTGATTTTTGTCAACTAAAAGGTTCTGCTAAGGCAAGTGATTTTTTGATTGATGGAGATGAAATTTCATATTTAGAAGACCCAAATAATTCATCATCAAATTATATGAAAGCATGGGTACAGAATGTTTCAGAAGATAAGTTTCAAGTTGTTGATAAAGATGGTGAATTTATTGAATTAGACCAAACGTTTAAAGTAACACGTTCTGGTCATAGAAATTTACAATCTGCTGGTATTATGAATGTAACATTGATGCATAATCCATTAATGAAAATTGATACTCCAGAGTATCTTAAAAATATAATTTCAACCTACATGGTAACAAGTAATTGGCAAGATTATAGAATTATTAATGCTGGTGCTGTTGAATATTCAGATACTTGGAATTTAGATTGTGAATGTAATACGCCACTTAAATATAATGCTTACTTATATAATGAAAAAGGAGTTTGGCGTACCAAAGCGTCTCATACTTATTTAACGGGAAGAAATTATCAATTAAATACAACAAGTCGAAGAGAAGGATTTTTTACAAGCTTTTCTCCATTTTATCAGGTTTCTAGTGCAGGCAACTGGGTTCAGAATCGAAAAAATTGGACCTTTGTTTCTCAGGTTTCAAAATTCAGTCAGTTTGGATTTGAACTAGAAAATAAAGATGCTTTAAATAGATATTCTGGTGCACAGTACGGGTATTCAAATAAATTACCAATGGCAGTAGGTGCAAATACCAGATATCAAGAATTAGGATTTGATGGTTTTGAAGATTATGAATTCAGTGATTGTAAAGAAACAGCCCATTTTAAATTTAAACTTGCAAATAGCGAGGATGAAAATAAGCCATCTACCACTAAAAAACAAAGTCATACTGGACGAAATAGTTTGAGAATAAAACCAGGTTCAGATGTTAAGTTAATTAAAAATGTCAAATCAAAATAATTTAGACATCTAAAAAAATATATAGAATAACATGAAAAATTTTGTCCGTTTAAGTTTAATTTGTTTTACATTTTTATACAGTTCAATTGAATTGTATGCAACGAATTATTATGTAAATGATGGCTCAACAGTTGGGGATATATATTGTTCAGCAATAGGAAACGTGAATAATAATGGTCTATCTCCAGCAAGCCCAAAACTTTCTTTAAAATCCTTATTAAGTGAGGTGAATCTTACTTCAAGTGATGTGATTTATATTGATGCTGGAACTTATGTTTCATCTGAAAGAGATATAAATCTAAATGTAGCTGGCATTACTATAATGGGTGCAGGAACTAATTACACTATTTTTGATAACGGAGGAACAGCTGACCATTATTTATTTAATATTAATGCAAATAACATAACCTTATCTGGATTTAAAACTATTCGATACGCCTCTCAAACTAGTGGTCATGGACAGACATTGGGTGTTGCCCCTGGCATAATCGGTATCAAGATAAATAATGTTCAAGTTTCTCAAACTTCAACTACTTCTGAGGGTAATGATTTTCCAATTGTAATCAAATCAGGTGCGATTGTCGATTTTGTAGGAGGTGGTGTAACTTGTAACAATTGGTTAGCAGGCGGAGGAATTAAAGTAGTTGGAGGGACTGTAAATTTAACAAATTATGTTTTTTCTGGTAATGAAGGAGCATATATCAATGGTTCTGCTCTATATGTGACAGCAGGTACTGTAAAAGTGTATAATTCATTATTCACTAAGAATTATACAACAAATAGTCAAACCGGAAGTGCAATATTTGTTTCAGGTGGTACAGTTGAAGTTTATGATAGTAAATTTGATCAAAATATTTGCGATTTATCAAATGATGAAGTTGGAGGTACTATAAAAATTATAGATGGAACATTCAAAATTTATCGTTCAATAATATCCAATCATATTAAAGATGGTAGTTCAGGATCAAAAGGTGCAGGAATTGGAGTGTATGGACATGATGGAAATAAAAATCCTATAGTAGTAATAGAAAAATGTCATTTTTTTGGGAATAATGGATTAACCACATTTGGTACTGATGTTTATTTAGATCAAGGAACTATGACAATAACGGATTGTTTATTTGAATCTAA
>JBILUY010000379.1:0-2978 GCA_044370735.1 Crocinitomicaceae bacterium
TTCCGCTTCGAGTAAGGCCGGCACTCGGTAATGGAAACCACATCCCCTTTCTGGGATGTGTTGTTCTCGTCGTGCGCCAGCAGCTTTGTGCTGCGACGAACATACTTGCTGTACTGCGGATGCTTCACAAGCCGCTCAACAACTACAGCGATGGTTTTCTGTGCACCATTGCTGACTACCGTACCGGTCAGCGTCCGGATGCGCGCACCGTCATCTTTGGCGGCGGCCTGGCTGCTCACATTGTCGCTCATACAGCACCACCGGTCTTCGTTTTGTTGCTCTGCTCGGTCATCAGTGTCTTTATCCGCGCTATGTTTTTCCGCACCTTGTCGAACTGATCCGGCTTGCTCAGCTGACCCGTTGCCCGCTGCATACGCAGGTTGAACTGCTCCTTGCGCAGGCCAAGCAGTTCTTCGCCCAGCTGGGCCTCGGTTTTCTTGCGCAGGTCGGTCAGCTTCATTGCCTAAATCCCCAAATACCGGACGTTCAGATAACGTGCCGGCTGACAAACGTGGTAGCCACCGGCAGCTTTGACGCCGCCAGACGGAAAGCTTCGCGGGCGATCGCCTCGGTCACACCCTCCATCTCGTACAGTACGGTGCCGGGCTGCACGAGAGCCACCCAGAACTCGACGTTACCTTTACCACTGCCCTGCCGGACTTCCAGCGGCTTGGCGGTAATCGGCTTGTCCGGGAACACCCGGATCCAGACCTTGCCGCCACGTTTTACGTAGCGAGTCATGGCGCGGCGTGCTGCCTCAATCTGCCGGGCCGTCAAGCGGCAACGGTCGGTGGCCTTCAGCCCGTACTCACCGAACGCAACGGTGTTGCCGCGCTGTGCGAGCCCGCGATTACGGCCCTTGAACTGTTTTCTGAACTTGGTGCGTTTTGGCTGCAACATTTCGTCAATTCCTTAACGCGCCGCCGCAGCCGGAGCTGCCGCTTCTTCTGTAGCGATTTCCTGCCGGTCGAACACTTCGCCGCGGAAAATCCAGACCTTTACACCGATGACCCCGTAAGTGGTCATCGCTTCTGCCAGGGCATAATCGATATCCGCGCGGAAGGTATGCAGTGGCACCCGCCCTTCCCGCGTCCATTCGGTTCGTGCGATCTCGCCACCATTCAGACGACCCGAAACCTGAACCTTGATACCCAGTGCGCCAAGACGCATGGTGTTCTGGACGGAACGCTTCATGGCCCGGCGAAACATCACCCGCCGCTCAAGCTGCTGCGCAATGCCTTCGGCAACCAGCTTTGCATCCAGTTCAGGCTTGCGGATTTCCGCAATGTTGATCCGCACGTCATTGATCGGCATCTTCAGCAGTTTGGCGACCTGGGCGCGCAAGCTCTCGATGTCCTCGCCCTTCTTGCCGATCACCACACCAGGTCGTGCGGTATGAATCGTGATGTGCGCCTTGCGTGCCGGCCGCTCGATCAGGATCTTGCTGACCGAAGCCTCCTTGAGCTTCTTGGTCAGAAACTCACGGATCTTGAAATCCATCGCAATGTAATGCGGGAAAGTGCGCTGGTCCGCGTACCACTTGGACGACCAGTCCCGCGTGATACCGAGACGGATCCCGATCGGATTGACCTTTTGTCCCATGCTGCTATTCGTCCGCGACTTGTATGGTGATATGACTGCTGCGCTTCTGGCGAGGCGAAGCCCGACCCTTCGCAGAAGCGCGGAACCGACGCAGTCGCGGCGCTTCATTCACGAAGACGGTAGATACCCTCAACTCATCGATATCTGCCGCATTGTTGTGTTCTGCATTGGCGATAGCCGAATCGAGCACCTTCTTGAGCAAAAGGGCGCCCTTCTTGGGCATCAGATCCAGGATCTGTTTGGCACCGGCAACCGTCTTGCCGCGAATGGCATCGGCAACGAGCCGGCATTTCTGCGGCGAGATGCGCGCGTACTTCAATGTGGCTGAAACCTGCATATCCGGATCCTTATCCTGCAGCCTTAGTCTTCTTGTCGCCCGAATGCCCCTTAAAGGTCCGGGTTACGGCGAATTCGCCGAGCTTGTGACCAACCATGTTCTCAGTAATCAGCACCGGGATGTGATCACGGCCGTTATGAATGGCAATCGTGAGACCGACCATTTCCGGCAGGATCGTCGAACGTCTCGACCAGGTCTTGATTGGCCGACGATTGTTGGCGCCGACTGCCGCCCTGACCTTGTTGGCCAGATGCAGATCAATAAACGGACCCTTTTTTACGGAACGTGCCACGATTCAAATCCTTTGACGGTACCTGTCGTTACTTCTTGTCGCGCCGACGCACGATCATTCCGGCGGTTCGCTTGTTGTGCCGGGTCTTGTAGCCCTTGGTCTTTACACCCCATGGCGTCACGGGATGGCGGCCACCCGAGGTCTTGCCTTCACCGCCGCCGTGCGGGTGATCGACCGGGTTCATTGCAACGCCGCGCACCGTCGGGCGAATACCGCGCCATCGCTTTGCACCGGCCTTGCCGAACTTGCGCAGGTTGTGCTCCTCGCGACCAACCTCGCCAATCGTTGCACGACATTCAACGTGCACTTTGCGCATCTCGCCGGATCGAAGGCGGACGGTCGCATAGGTCCCCTCGCGCGCCACGATCTGGATACCGGTACCAGCAGCCCGTGCCAGCTGCGCACCTTTACCGGGCTTCAGTTCGACGGCATGCACCAGCGTTCCAACCGGGATATTTCGCAGCGGCATGGCATTGCCGGTCTTGATCGGTGAATCGCGTCCGGAGACAACGCTGTCGCCGGCAACGAGTCCTTTGGGCGCAATGATGTAGCGACGCTCGCCGTCCGCATACAACAGCAGGGCGATATGTGCGCTGCGGTTCGGATCGTATTCAATATGCTCGACCTTGGCCGGAATGCTGTCCTTGTCGCGCCGGAAATCAATGATGCGGTAGAGACGCTTGTGACCACCGCCCTTGTGCCGCGTGGTTATACGGCCATGACTGTTGCGACCGGTCGCGCGACCGA
>JBILUY010000355.1:0-2978 GCA_044370735.1 Crocinitomicaceae bacterium
CACCTACGCACCGGCAGCGGACGCATCCTGATCTCCGAGGTGACCTGTGGCCAAGGTCCGCCTCGCCAGGAAGACACCGATCTACGCTGACGGCGTCGTGCTGAACGGCACGCGTGACTTCGACATCGACCTTGATCTCGACACGGTGGACGTCACGCCGTGGGATTCGTCTGTCCGCGGCGAGCTCACGCTCACCGAGGCCAACACGGTCACGTTGCAGATTTACCACGCGGAAGACGTGCGCCGACTGATGGCTAAGTGGAACCGGTTTCCGCCGCAGCCGGTGCGAATTTCGATTGACGGTTCGGCCGCGAATTTCCTTGTGCACAAGCTCAAGGTGGCTGGGCAGTTTAGCGGCGTGCTCGCCTACGAAGTGATCCTCAAACTCTGGCCTTACAGCTGATGGCAAAGTTCAAGACACTTGACGGTAAGGAATGGCTGGTCGAGGTGAATTACCTCACGGTCAAGCGCGTCCGCGACCTGTGCGGCGTCAACGTGCTGGACATCTGCAACCTCGACAAGGAAACGCTCTCCGGATGGGTTTCCGACGACATCAAGGTCCTTGAGGTCATCTGTGCCGTCGTGCGGCCGCAGCTGGCCACGCTCGACATGGCCGACGATGAATTCTTCGCGGCGTGCGACGGGGGCGTGCTGAAGGAAGCCGTCGAGCGGCTTGTGGATCAGGTATCCGATTTTTTCCAAGAGCCCCGAAAGGGGCTGGTGAAGAAGGTGATCCAGAAGCTCCGGGAGACGGAGAGGAAGATGGAGACGGCAGCGGCGACGGCGATCGACAAGGCGCTGGCGTCGTGCGAGTTCGAGCAGGCCCTGCAGATGCATGGGAGCTCGGGTTCCATCTCGCCGGCATCGTCGGAGTCGAGCCCTGGAGTTTCACCCTCCGGGAGCTCGTCTGGCTTGCAGATGGCCGGCAGCACGAAAACTGGACGCACACGGCGACGCTGATGAGCCTCTGGGCTCAGATCCACCACAACGAAGAGAGCGGCGAGCCGGCCCCGACCATGTACCACTACCATCCGTTCTATCGCGTCGCGAAGCCCAAGCCGCTCGAGGCCACGCCCGACCTGCTTATGGCATTCGGCTTTCGGCCTCTAAGGCCGGAGGTGCCAGATGGCGGCTAGTGCGGGTGCAATTCGTGCCGGCTCGGCCTACGTGGAAATCTTCGCCCGCGACGGGCAGTTTCAGCAGGGCATGAGCAGGATCCGGGCGCGGCTCATGACGCTCGGCACGCAGATGCGTCAGGCCGGCACCAGTATGACGCTGGGCGGGGCTGCCCTCGGGGTGCCGTTCATCATGGCGGCCCGCACGGCGGCGGCGTTCTCGCTCGAGATGGCGCGGGTGCGGGCGAACACGGGGGCGACCGATCAGCAGTTCGCACAGCTAAGGTCATCCGCGAAATCGCTTGCCGTTGACTTTGGAAAAAGCCCGGAGGCAGTCGCAAATGCGATGAGCGAGCTTGCAAAGGCTGGCCTCGACGCTGAAGGGGTGCTGAAGTCGATTTCTCCAATTCTTGCAATTGCCGCAGCAGACAACATGGAGCTTTCGCGTGCTGTCGAGGTCGTCGTTAGCACGATGGCCCAGTTCGGCATGACAACTGATGATTTCGGCACAATTGCTGACAAGCTGCAGGCTGCCGCCAACGCGTCGACTACGAGCGTCGACTCAATCGGCGAGGCACTGTCCTACGTTGGCCCGAAAGCCCAAGAGGCTGGTCAGTCGTTTGACGACGTGGCTGCAGGGTTAGCGACACTTGCTGACGCTGGCCTTCGCGGGTCGCTCGGCGGCACAGGCTTGGCACGCGTGATCGAATCGATCGCCAATGAAGAAGATAAGCTCGCGGGGCTCGGCGTAAGCACTCGCGACGCCGCCGGAGGCATGCGTCCGTTCATCGACGTGCTTGAAGACCTCGGCCAAAAAACGGCTGGCATGAGCAACGTCGACAAAATCAAGCTTTTCACTGACATCTTTGAAATACGCGGCGCAAACGCCGCAATGTCGCTGTCCAAAATGCGCGACAAATTCGACGAAGTTCTTGGAACGATCCAGAATTCGTCGGGCACGGCAAGCGCAAAAGCCAAAGCAGTCATGGAAAGCTTTGGCGGGGCAGTCGAGCAGCTTAGTTCTGCTTTTAAGAATCTGCAGGATAGCGTCATTGAGTCGATGGGGCCGATTGCAACGCAAGCCGTCCAGGGGCTAACGAGACTTCTCGGCTCGCTTTGCGAGTTCATCTCTCGCAACGGAACAATGGTTGCCGTAGTAGCTGGTGGAGTTGCTGCCCTGTTTTCTCTCGGCGTCGCCTCGCTGGCGGCCGGCATCGCCCTCCAGGGCCTCGCCACGGGCCTTCGCGTCATCCAAGCCGTGCTGCCGCTCATTCCTGCCCTGTTCTCTCCGATCGGCCTGGCGATCGCGAGCGTGTCGGCCGCCATTGCCGGCGGCGTGATGGTCGCCCGCACCCTGTCGCCGGCATTCAAGGAAGAAACCGACGCGATTGGTGCCGCCCTCATGCGGCTCGACTTTGGGGCGGCGTGGGAGATCATGAACATCAATCTGGCGATCGCCTTGGTCCAGATGCACCAAGCGTTCGCTCAGGCATTCGACCTCGTCAAGAATACCGTCGTCGCGACGTCGCAGTTCGTTGGCGACATGCTGATCCAGGGCCTCGACAGGTTCATGGGGCTATTCGGTGCCGACATCCTGACGCTGCAGGCCGGCTTTGAGAAGCTGGGCGTGTATTTCCGGGCTGCGTTCGACTGGGATTTCGCCGTTAACGGCATGAGCGACGCGCTCAAGAAGGTAGAGGCCCGCGTCGAGGAGGCCCGCCAGCGGGCGCCGACGGCTGACGCCAGGGCCGAGCAGCGTAAGCAGGAGCGAGAGAAGGCCGCCCAGGCCCGCCACGAGGAAATCAAGAAGCGGGATAGTGGGTTTGAGGACACGATCAAGCAGCTGCGAGAGGACGGCGAGCG
>JBILUY010000310.1:0-2512 GCA_044370735.1 Crocinitomicaceae bacterium
GTCTACATTGATCTTGGCCAGCTTCACGCTCCGGGTGTGCTTGCCGGCAATGGAGAAGAGCTGATCGATCTGGATCAGGCGCTGGTTGTTCTGATTGAAGTACTCGTTGCGCTCCACGCTGTACAGGTCCTGGTTCCAGTTGAAGTGCGGGTTGTTCCACAGCCGGGCCTGCATCAGGTCGGCCTCGGCCACCTGCACATCGTAGCTGGCGGCCACAAGTGGCAGGCTCTCTTTGATGAACAGGGCCGAAGCATCGGCATACGACAGTTCCAAGATGCGCGGCACACGCGCCTCAACGGCATCTTGGGCCATACCCGGCATGGCCATGCACAAGATGACAGCAGTACACAGTCTGCTCATGTGTAAAGATTGATTGGATTGATTTTGAAAAGGCAGAGAACTGCCCATGCGGGGCCTCTCCTGGGGCCCATACGCAAGGCACCGCGCCCCCGCACCACAGTGTGGCACAGGAACACGTCAGGCCCTTAACGGGCCGCTATATGTTGATCATAATCTGAGATTGCACAACGATACCACAACAGGGTACCGCAGGCAATGCCGGGTGCCTATGGCAGCACCCTCCGATAGGACCACAACGGGTCTTTTGGCGACAACCGGAAAATCGACCGCGCATTTCAGCTTGGAGCGGAACTCCACACGCTTGGAGCGCGACACCACCTGTTTCTCAGACTTCTCTCCGAAGCCGTAGGCAAAATCATCAGAGATGTCTATGAACAGCAAATCCACATCTGTGCCTGTGCCCAACTGGGTTACACATGCCTCTGCCCTGGACAGAGGCCCAATGCCCTGAACCAGCAGGAACAACGAAAGGAGTGCGAGACGTAGCATTCGGATTTCGGGCCGCGAAAGTATAGTGGCCCGGTAGGATTTAAATCCGCCCATTATTAAGCGAATGTTAAGGATCAGGGCAGGCCGGGGCTCCGTTTTGCCGCTCGCATGGCGGCACGTCAGTCACCCATCCTGAAACTCAGCCCACCGGTGATGTAACCTCCCCAGGTCCCGTTCTCATTGACAAGGGCCGCGGCCACATCGAGCATGATAAGCGGCATGGGGTGGTACATGATGCCTGCATCGACACCATTGAGCATGGTGGTATTCAGGTTGCCGAAATACTCTACGAACACTGCCAGGTCGGGTCGTGGCCGGTACAGGGCCTCGGTGGTGAAAATGGCCGTGGCCGGTGGCCCGAGGTCAGCGAAGGCGCCTCCGACCGTGTAGGTCAGGAACAATCTGTCTTCAATGGCACTCTCTGCGGCCAGCACCATTGCTGACGACAGAGTGGACTGGCGCACCTCGCCCGTGGCCAAAGGATGTAGGCGCACGTAGGTTACCAGGGCCACATCGGGCCGGGCCCCTTGCGGCCGCACCAGCTTCTGTTTCACACTCAGCCCTATTGGCTGCACCTGCCATTGGCCGTTGGCGTACCCGGCATCAATGAGCAGGCGGGCCTCGGTGCTGCCATTGAGCCCAAAGCGCAACATCGTGTTCTGCACGGCATTCAGCCCGTTAGCGGGCTCGTACAGCGTCCCGGTCTCTACCTGCACAAGTCCGCGGGGCAGCACATAGGGCCCCTCGCTCTGGTCTGGTCGGTCAGAATTGACGGGTTCAACAGCCGTCTGGGCCTGCAATGAAGCGGTAGTGCACAGCATGGCAGCACAGCCGCAGAGGATGGCCGACCGGAGCGTTGCTGTTAGGGTGCCGTGCACAGCGGCAAAGATGGGGTAATGACATTGGCCTGAGGGCGAAACGGCAGATTGACCTGGCGAGGCCAGATCATCTCTTTTCAGGTACTGCGGAAGTCTCTGTAACGGTTACAGAAAGATCCACAGCCTTGTGAAAGTTCCTGTAACGGTCACAGAACGGTTCACAGCCTTGTGAAAGTTCCTGTAATGGTCACAGAACGGTTCACAGCCTTGTGAAAGTTCCTGTAACGGTCACAGAGCGGTTCACAGCCTTGTGAAAGTTCCTGTAATGGTCACAGGACGGTCCACAGCCTTGTGAAAGTTCCTGTAACGGATACAGCACGGTCCACAGCCTTGCGGAAGTTCCTGTAACGGTTACAGAATGATCTACAGCCTTGCGGAAGTTCCTGTAACGGATACAGATTGATTAACAGGGGAATTGATCCGAAAAAAAATTTCACTTATTGAGCAAACCGTAAATAGGTTACGGTCTGCCATGTGTGGTTTGCGGCTGTTCAAATCAACAACTAACCCTTAAAACCCTTTTGAATCATGGAAAATTGGATGTATGAGAACAATCAGTTTGACAACAGCACCTCAGATGACCAAGGTCTGATGCTGGTGCTGGGCAGCGACCACACCTCGCGGCTGGCGGCCCACGCCCTCGACCCGGTTATAGGCCCACTGCTGGTGCGCACCACCCCGCTCAACACGGCCTATAGCGATGCCTACACCGCCCATCGCAATGCTGTGGGCAGCCGCAAGGGCAGTACACTGCTGGTGGAGCAACTGCTGAACGACCTGAGCAG
>JBILUY010000137.1:0-7211 GCA_044370735.1 Crocinitomicaceae bacterium
AATTCCACACATCATAGATACTACTTCAGCAACATTTTCTTCAGTTACTTGAACTCTATGAATTTTGCTTTCTTCTTCCCATTTCTTTTTCTCAACTTCTAATTTATCTTGAAGTTTACGCTCATCATCTCTCAATTTTGCAGCTTCTTCGTACTGTTGAGATTTGATTACCTCATTCTTTTTATCTTTTAAAGCCTCGATTTGACCTTCAATCTCAATGATTTCTTTTGGAACATTAATGTTTGTGATATGCACTCTTGAACCAACTTCATCTAAAGCATCAATAGCCTTATCTGGTAAATGTCTATCACTAATATAACGATCTGTTAATTTCACACACGCTGCAATTGCTTCTGGCGTAAAAGTAACCATGTGGTGATCTTCATATTTTTCTTTAATGTTGTTCAAAATTTGAATTGTTTCTTCAACTGTTGTTGGATCAATAATTACCTTTTGAAAACGTCTTTCTAATGCTCCATCTTTCTCGATATATTGTCTATACTCATCTAAAGTAGTAGCACCAATCACTTGCATCTCACCTCTCGCTAAAGCAGGTTTAAACATATTAGAAGCATCTAACGAACCGCTAGCACCCCCTGCACCAATAATTGTATGAATTTCATCAATAAATAAGATGATATCTGGATTTTTTTCAATCTCAGCCATCACCGCTTTCATTCTTTCTTCGAATTGACCACGGTATTTAGTACCAGCAACCAACGAAGCTAAATCCAACGAAATAATTCTTTTATTGAATAAAATTCTAGACACTTTTCTTTGTACAATTCGAAGAGCTAAACCTTCAGCAATAGCACTTTTACCTACTCCAGGCTCACCAATTAGAATTGGATTATTCTTTTTTCTTCTAGATAAAATTTGACTTACTCTTTCGATTTCATTTTCACGACCTACAATTGGATCTAACCTTCCTTGTTCAGCCATTTTAGTCAAATCTCTTCCAAAATTATCTAAAACCGGAGTTTTAGATTTTGGATCTGCACTTTTTCTTTGTGCTGCTCCGAAGTTTTCCCCTTCCTCATCTGAAGATCCAGGAAACTCAGCTCTTGGTAAATTTTCGTTTTTCATCATACTATCTAATTCTTCTCTAACGATATCATAGATGATACCATATTTATTTAAAATTGATGTGGCAACACAATCTTCTTCTCTTAACATTGCTAAAAGTAAATGTTCTGTGCCTATATTTTCACTTTTAGACAATTTAGCTTCCAAAAATGACTTTTTCAATACTTTTTCTGCTTGTTTAACCAAAGGAATATTTGCATTCTGATCTAAAGCAAACAAAGAATTTCGTTTTAACCCTAACTCAATCTCAATTTTTACCTTTTCAAGATCTACATTGAAAGACTTTAATACTTGGAAAGCAGTACCGTCTCCTTCACGAATAATACCTAGCAGAACGTGTTCTACACTGATGAATTCGTTTCCCAACTTAATTGCTTCTTCCCTACTATACCCAATCACATCTTTCACTCTTGGAGAAAATTTCGCTTCCATACTTTTATAAGTTATAATGCTAAATAAACAAATAGTTCACTTAAAACAAAAGTAAAATATTAAATTGTTAATAACTCACTCAAAAACATCAAATTTTCACAGATTTTTGTTAGTAAGTATAAATAACATCAATGCATTTAAATCGTTTTATTGACTATCTTCGAGTTCTTGTTTTAGTACTTAAAACATTAATTTTTAACTAATCATATCAGATTGATAATATGGCAGATGGGGAAAAAATAATCCAGATTAACATTGAAAACGAAATGAAAAGTGCTTACATTGATTATTCAATGTCAGTAATCGTTTCGAGAGCACTTCCGGATATTAGAGATGGTTTTAAACCTGTACATAGAAGGGTTTTATATGGAATGCAGGATTTAGGTGTATTCTCAAACCGCCCACACAAGAAATCAGCAAGAATTGTTGGAGAAGTATTAGGTAAGTATCACCCACACGGCGATAGTTCAGTATATGACACTATGGTGCGTATGGCTCAACCTTGGTCTTTACGTTACCCTTTGGTTGACGGACAAGGTAACTTTGGGTCAGTGGATGGTGATAGTCCTGCTGCAATGCGTTATACAGAGGCGAGATTGAGAAAGATTGCTGAAGAAATGCTTGATGATTTAGAGAAAGAGACGATAGATTTCGCTCCAAACTTTGATGATAGTTTAGAAGAACCTACAGTATTACCTACTAAAATCCCTAATCTATTAGTGAATGGTGCTTCTGGTATTGCTGTTGGTATGGCAACAAATATGGCACCTCACAACTTAAGTGAAGTGATTGATGGTTGTGTTGCCTATGTTGACAATAAAGACATAGAGGTTGAGGAATTACTTCAATATGTAAAAGCTCCAGATTTCCCTACAGGCGGTATAATTTATGGTTATGAAGGCGTTAAAGAGGCGTTTTTAACGGGTAAAGGAAGAATTGTTATTAGAGCTAAAGCGGAGATTGAAGAATCTAACGGTCGTGAGCAAATTATTGTTACAGAAATTCCTTATCAAGTAAATAAAGCTGAGTTAATTAAAAAAGCTGCTGAATTAGTTAACGATAAAAAATTAGAAGGTATATCTGATATCAGAGATGAGTCTGATAGAAATGGTATGCGTATCGTTTTCGAATTAAAAAGAGAAGCAATTTCAAATGTAGTTTTAAATAAACTATATAAATTCACTGCACTTCAAACTTCTTTTTCGGTTAACAATATCTGCTTGATTAATGGTAGACCTCAACTAGTAAACCTAAAAGATCTTATTTCAAACTTTATTGATTTCAGACATGAAGTTATTATTAGAAGAACTAAATTTGATTTAAGAAAAGCAGAAGAAAGAGCACACATATTAGAAGGATTAATTATTGCATCAGACAATATTGATGAAGTAATTAAAATCATTCGTGCCTCTAAAAGTCCTGAAGAAGCTAGAGAAAGTTTGATTGGAAGATTTAATTTATCAGACATTCAATCTCGTGCTATTGTTGAAATGCGTTTACGCCAGTTAACAGGACTAGAACAAGATAAATTAAGAGCAGAATACGCTGACTTGATGGCGTTAATTGCAGATTTAAAAGATATTCTTGCAAACGAAGATCGTCGTATGCAAATTATTAAAGACGAGTTGATTTACATTAAAGAAAAATATGGTGATCAACGTATGTCTAAAATTGAATATTCTGCAAGTGAAATGCGTATGGAAGATTTAATTCCAGACGAAGAAGTGGTAGTTACAATTTCTCACGCAGGATATATCAAACGTACTTTATTAAATGAGTATAAAGTGCAAAATCGTGGTGGAATGGGATCAAAAGGTTCGACTACGAGAGATAAAGATTTCTTAGAACACTTATTTGTAGCTACAAATCACAATTACCTTTTAATTTTTACTGAAAAAGGAAAATGTTTCTGGATGCGTGTATTCGAAATTCCTGAAGGTAATAAATTAGCGAAAGGTAGAGCTATTCAGAACTTATTAAACATTGAACAAGATGATAAGATTAAGGCTTATGTTAAAGTTCAAGATTTAACTGATAAAGAATATGTTGATAATAACTTTATTATCATGTGTACAAAAGAAGGTATCATCAAGAAAACTTCGTTGGAAGCATATTCAAGACCTCGTGCTAATGGTATCAATGCTATAACAATACGTGATAACGATGAATTATTAGAAGCGAAACTTACTGATGGAACAAACGAAATCGTATTAGCAACTAAATCTGGTAGAGCGATTCGTTTCAACGAAGAAAAAGTTAGACCAATGGGTCGAAATGCTTCTGGTGTTCGTGGTGTTACTTTAGTAGATGCTAGTGATGAAGTTGTTGGAATGGTTTGTGTGAAAGATTACTCATCAACTGTAATGGTAGTTTCTGAAAATGGATACGGAAAACGTTCTTACCTAAATGATCCAGAAGATGGTGAGCCAATTTACAGAATTACGAACCGTGGAGGAAAAGGTGTTAAAACATTAAATATTACTGATAAAACAGGCCCATTATTAGCAATCAAAAATGTAACTGATGAAGACGATTTAATGATCATTACACGTTCAGGAGTTACAATTAGAATGCACGTAGATTCGTTAAGAGTTTTAGGTAGAGCAGCTCAAGGAGTTCGATTAATCAACTTGAAAGGAAATGCAGCTATTGCAGCTGTTGCAAGAGTTCCTAGAAGCGAGGATGAAGATGAAGAACTAACTGATGAAAATTTATTAGATTCTACTGAAAACACTGGAGAAGTAGAAACTCCAACTGAAGATTAATTAAATAATTAAAAAGATAAAAAACTATGTCAAATTTGGCATAGTTTTTTTGTTTCAAGTCTTATGAAAATTCAACTTAAAAAAGCAAAAACGGAAGCAACAAAACGATTTCATCCTTGGATTTTTTCGGGTGCTATTCATTCAGATACATCGTCAATTGAAGAAGGTTCTGTTGTTGAAGTTGTTGATTTTAACAATTCGTTTATAGCAAAAGGACATTTCCAACCAAGTACAATCGCTGTTCGAATTTTAACTTTTGAAAATGAAGAAATCAATCAATCATTTTTCACTAAAAGAATAACCTCTGCTGTTGAATTAAGAAAACGTTTGCAATTAATAACCCAAGAAAATAATATTACAAGATTAGTACATGGTGAAGGTGACCTACTACCAGGATTGATCATTGATTATTACAATAAAGTTGCCGTTATTCAATGTCATAGTATAGGTATGTATCACGCTTTACCTTTGATTAAAGAAGCACTTCTGGCAGCTTTCAATAATGATTTGAATGCTATATATTCAAAATCAACTGATACACTTCCAAATCGAATGGAAATTAAAAATGAATATCTATTTGGTGAAGTTACAGTACCTCATATAGCACACGAAAATGGTATAGCATACAATATCGATTGGATTACTGGACAAAAAACGGGATTCTTTATTGATCAACGCGAAAATAGAAGTCTGTTAAAAAAATATGCAAAAGGCAAAAAAGTATTAAATACATTTTGTTATTCAGGAGGATTTAGCCTTTCTGCCATTTCTGGAGGTGCTACTTTTGCCCATTCATTAGATAGTTCAAAAAAAGCAATCGATTTAACAGATGCTAATATTTCATTAAATCAAATGGAAAAGCAACACAAATCAATCGTTGCTGACACTATGGAATATATCAAAGAACTTCCTGAAGCTTATGATATTATTATTCTTGATCCTCCTGCATTTGCCAAACATAAGGACAAACGCCATAAAGCGATACAAGGCTATAAAAGATTAAATGCACATGCAATTCGACAAATTAAACCAGGTGGATTAATATTTACTTACTCTTGCTCTCAAGTAGTTGATAAATACTTATTTACAAACACAGTTATTGCTGCATCTATTGAAAGTGGAAGAAAGGTTAGAATATTAGAACAATTACACCAACCTGCTGATCATCCGATAAATGCCTTTCATCCTGAGGGTGAATATTTAAAAGGATTAGTGATTGAAGTTGAATAGATGTTAGATTATAGTTATAGGTCAATTCTTAAGGTAGCTTTACCTTTAATGTTTTCATCTTTTATACAATCGATTGTACTCATAACAGATGCAGCATTTTTAAGTCGTCATAGTACACTCGCTTTTGACGCTAGTGGAAATGCAGGTTTGATTTATGTCACTTTGTTTTTCGCCCTTACCGGAATGGCTGATGGAATTCAAATTCTATTTGCTAGAAGAATTGGACAAAATAGAGACGAGGAAATTAAAACTATATTTTCATCTTCATTTTATGCACTTGCAGGGTTAGTTATAATTTTATTCAGCATAGCTTATTTCTTAATCCCATCAATTCTACCCTATTATTCAAAACACCAAGATTTAGCTTTAGCTCAAATTGATTTTATTAAAATTAGAAGCTTTGCACTATTTTTTGCTGTTTTTAGCTTACCAATACAATCTTTTTTATTGTCAATTGGTAAAACTTGGGTAGTACTTGTCAGTGCATGTATTATTGCAGTTTCAAATGTATTTCTTGGGTATTGGTTTATTTTCGGTGGAGGTATATTACCCAAATTGGGATTAGAAGGTGCTGCCTATGCTTCGTGTACTGCTGAATTTTTAGGAATGCTCTTTTTATTTATTTATATCTTTTTTGATAAAGTAAAGAAGCAATATTCACTATTTAGCACAATTAAAATTTCAACTAAAGCAATAAAGGATATTTTTTCAATTGGTACTCCCCTATTTTTCCAAGGTTTTATTGCCCTTTTTACGTGGACTGTCTTTTTTACCTGGATTGAACAAATGGGGAAATTTGAATTAACCGTTTCTCAAAACATAAGAGCAATCTACTTTTTAGCCTTTGTGCCAATTATCGGATTTGCAACAACTACTAAAACCTTTATTTCACAATATGTTGGTGCTCATCAATTTGAAATCATACCTGTAATTCAAAAAAGAATTAGAATTTTAACATTAAGTGCTTTGATATTATTTTTCCATGGGGCTATTTTATACCCTGAATATTTGATATCCATTATAAATCCTGAACAAATATATATTCAAAAAAGCACTGAAATACTACAATTTATCTCTGGTTCATTTTTGATTTTTGGATTAATCTCTGTCTTATTTCAAACAGTAAATGGTTCAGGGAATACAATTGCTAGTTTTTTTATTGAATTTTTTAGTGTAGGAATTTATATTCTAGCTAGTTATTTATTAATAAAAGTTTATCGATTAGATATCTATTGGGTTTGGGCTGTAGAATATATCTATTTTGGAACACTCGGAATTTTATCGTTTGGCTATCTTCGATTTTTTAATTGGAAGAAAAGGAATTTATAATACTCGAATTATAAACAAGGATTTATGGAGAATAAAGATTTTAAGATTGTTTTTATGGGAACCCCTGAATTTGCGGTAACGATTTTAGATGGGTTAGTTGAAAAAGGATACAATATTGTTTCTGTGGTAACCACACCTGATAAACCTGCAGGACGTGGACAGAAAATTTCTGAAAGCGCGGTGAAACAATATGCACTATCTAAAGAACTACCTATTTTACAACCTGAAAAATTAAAATCTGATGAATTCATTTCGGCTTTACAAAACTTAAATGCTGATTTGTTTGTTGTTGTGGCTTTCAGAATGCTTCCAGAAGTTGTTTGGTCTATGCCTCCAAAAGGAACTATTAACTTACACGGATCATTACTA
>JBILUY010000234.1:0-3882 GCA_044370735.1 Crocinitomicaceae bacterium
CTTGATTTTTTACAAGCATTAAGGCAATTAAACGCCGATTTACAAGTAGTGATTGCCTTTAGAATGTTGCCTGTTGAGGTTTGGCAAATGCCCAAGTTTGGAACTATCAATTTACATGCATCCTTGCTTCCAGATTACAGAGGTGCGGCACCTATTAATTGGGCAATTATAAATGGAGAAAAAGAAACTGGGGTAACCACATTTTTTATAGAGCAAGAAATAGACACGGGTGAAATATTAGAAAGAACAGCCTTACCAATTTTAGAAAATGAAACCGCGGGTGATTTACATGATAAATTAATGTATTTAGGAAGAGAATTAGTTACAAAATCAGTTGAGAAAATTATAACCGGTAATTATACTGCTATAAATCAAAATGAAATATTAGATGGCAAGTTACCTAAATTAGCGCCAAAGATTTTTAAAAATGACTGTTTAATTCAGTGGAATCAACCAGTAGAAAAAGTTCATGATTTTATAAGAGGATTAAGTCCGTATCCAGGTGCTTGGTGTACAATTGAGAACAAAACGAAATCAGAAATAAAAACTTTTAAAATTATCAAGGCATATAAAACAGATAAAAAAGTTGAAAATTCATCAAAAATCATTCTTGAAAAGACGGGGATGTTTATTCCAACAGCAGATTTTTACCTGCAAATAGAGGAAATTCAGCCTGAAGGAAAGAAAAAAATGAATTTTAAAGAGTTTTATGCTGGATACAATAACCAAGAGTTTTATTTAGTGTAAATAACTGTAAAACAAACAAATAAACTTAGTTAAAATTTAAACAGTTCATATTTAAATAGATAAATAAAAAAATAAACATCATAAATTCTATGATTTTTTTAATTTTTCCTTGGAATTTATTGAGTTTCTTATAATTTTGCTATACTATTTACTAAAATAAAAATCAATACAAAATGAACAAATCTGAATTAATCGACGCAATCGCAGCTGAGTCTGGATTAACTAAAGCTGATGCTTCAAAAGCATTAAACGGTTTCATCAAAGCTACTTCATCTGCATTGAAAGCTGGAGACAAATTATCATTAGTAGGTTTTGGATCTTTCTCTGTTTCTAAAAGAGAAGAAAGAACTGGTCGTAACCCACAAACTGGTAAAGAAATTAAAATCGCTGCTAAAAACGTAATTAAATTCAAAGCAGGTTCTGAATTAACTGACAACGTTAACTAAGAATTGATTTTTCTTATTATAGAAGAGGTAGTCATTGGCTACCTCTTTTTTTTTGTCTATATTTGAATTATGACACAGGAAGAATTCGAATTAGAACTAAAGATTAAAGAAGAGTTTTACGCGATCATTACTGAAAACAAAAGAGAAATGTTTGATCGTATTTCTGCAGAACGAACAAACCATATAACCATTGTTTTAGAGAACATTTATCAAGAACATAATGCTAGTGCAGTTGTGAGAACTTGTGATTGTTTTGGAATTCAACAAATGCATGTTATAGAAAAAAATAATCAGTATAAAGTACAAAGAGATATCGCATTAGGAGCAGGAAGATGGGTTGATATGTACAACTATAATTTAGGCGAAAATGTAACTATTGATTGTATATCTAAACTTAAAAATAAAGGTTTTAAAATAGTAGCCACTACTCCACATACTCAACAAACTATTCACTCTCTCGATTTATCCGAACCAATAGCTTTTGTATTTGGTACAGAAAGACGTGGCCTAAGTGAGGAAGTACTCGAGTTAGCAGATGAAAAAGTTAAAATTCCAATGTATGGATTTACAGAAAGTTTTAACATTTCAGTCTCTGTGGCAATCATTTTAAGTACAATAAGAGAAAGATTAGAAAAAAGTGAAATAAAATGGAAACTTTCTGAAGAAGAAAGAGTAAAACTTATTAATAAATGGTGTAGAAAAATTCTAAATGGTGGTGAAAAACTAGAAGAATATTTCAGAAACAAACATTTAACTGAATAAGTATGCAAATTCACGTAATAAATCAAGGTAATTTTAAACTTGATGGAGGAGCAATGTTTGGAGTTGTTCCAAAAACTATTTGGCAAAAAACCAATCCTGCAGATGCAAATAATATGTGTGATTGGGCAATGAGAAGTTTATTAATAGAAAATAATAACAAACTCATATTAATTGATACAGGTATCGGGAATAAACAAAATGAAAAGTTTTATTCACATTATTACCTTTCTGAAACAGATTTATTTGAAAAAAATTTAAATAAGTTAGGTTATTCAAAAGAAGACATAACTGATGTATTTTTAACTCACTTACATTTTGATCATTGTGGAGGCGCAATACAGTTAAACAAAGAAAAAACAGGTTACGAACCAGGCTTTAAAAATGCAATATATTGGTCTAACGAAGAACATTGGGAATGGGCAACAAACCCTAATCCGAGAGAAAAAGCTTCTTTTTTGAAAGAAAACATTTTACCTATACAAGAAAGTGGTCAATTGAAATTTATCAAAAAAGAAAATTCAAATTCAATCGCAAAATCGGTATTTGATAATATTGACGTTTTATTTGTTGATGGACATACTGAATCAATGATGTTACCTATTATACATTACAAAGACAAATCAATCTATTATATGGCTGATTTAATTCCAAGTACTGGCCACATACCAATTCCTTATGTAATGGGTTATGATACAAGACCTTTATTGACCATAAATGAAAAAGAATATGTTTTAAATGAAGTAGCTAATAAAGAACATATTTTATTTTTCGAACATGATTATAAAAATGAATGTTGCACTGTTCAACATACAGAAAAAGGTATTCGACTAAAAGAAACCTTTAAATTGACAGAAATCATTTAATTCTCTTAATATTTTTTTTACTTTAGTATAAACTGACATCGTATGAAAAATTTTTTAAATGTAGCTTTAGAATCTAATAATACAGTTATAATACCAGGTTTTGGAGCACTTACAATTACGAGTGCTCGAACAAAAGATATATATTTCATTCCCTATTTAAAACATGATGATGGCACTTTAAACAAAGTGATTTGTGATCAAAATGGTATTGATAAAACTGAAGCTAAAAAATTCATACAGGAATATGTCGAACTGATTAAAAAATCAGTAGATGAAACTAACTTTTTCGAAATTGAACATTTTGGAAGATTCAAAAAATTACATACTGGAGATATAGAATTTGAAAAATGGGAAGAATACCATAAAGAGGATACAAGTATTCTAGCCAAAACTATAAAAGCAAAAGAAAAAGCCAAAAAAGAAGAAACAAATAAAACGATAATAGAAGAATCTCCAGAAAATACATTAGAGAATAATGATCTAAAATCTGAAATACTCGATAAAAGTGTCACAAAAGAAGAAATAGTAACCGAAGAGCCCGCAATTGAAACATATGTTCCAGAAATTAAAAATAAGGATTTAGAGGAAATTTTGGGTACTGACGCACCATTGAAAGATAACAATGTAAATGAAGAAATTCTAAATCAAACAGAAGACACCCAAGAAACTAACTTTCAAAACGATGATTTTACAACATTCGATCATAATATTATCAGTGAGATTATTGAACAAAAAGAAAATAATGCAGAAAATATTATTGATGAAACAACATTAGAAATTCAAGTTAATGAAAAAGTAGAAGAAGAAAAAATTACAAAAGAAGAACTTGATTTAAAGCAAGATCAAAAAGATAAAAAAGAAATTAAATCAAAAAGAAAAAAGAAAAAAGAAATAAAAGAAAGTATTATCACAAGTATAGAGCAAGAAGAAAAAAAGAAAAAGAAAGCGGTACTACCATGGTTACTAATAGGTATTGGAATGGCATCTGGTGTTATAGCTTATACGTTATACACTAGAAAGAACGAAAAAATTGTTATTACAGAAAAAATAACTCATACTGAAGA
>JBILUY010000333.1:0-2954 GCA_044370735.1 Crocinitomicaceae bacterium
CATGAAGACCTCGACCAAGGGGTACTCTCCAAGATCCTAGAGGAACAGAGAGCCATCTGCGAGGAGTGCCGGAAGCGCAAACAACCCATTCCCCAGGTCTGCGTGATCCTGGACGATTTAGCAGATAGAGGGGATATTCTGCAGAAGAGGCAAGGAGCAGCCTCAGGTGGCAGCTGGCTGGTCACGCTGGCCACCAGAGGGAGACATTTTGGTGTCACTTGGATAGTAAGCTCTCAAGTCCTGAATTTGGTGGGCACAGTCATCCGCAAGAACTGCAGGGCCATGTGTGTGTGGCGGCTCAGGAACCACAAGGAGATCATGACTCTGTGCGAAGAGTTATCTGGCATCTACGACCAGCAAACCTTGCTGGAGATGTACAGGGCAGCCACGGCCGATCCTTACAGCTTCCTGTTCATCAGGCTGGACGCCAAGACGAGACAAGAAATGTTCTATCTCCGGTTCGAGCAACGACTGGTCCCAGAAGATGTCGGGGAAGAGTAAAGGATGAGCGCCGACTTTCGAAACGCTGCGGAGAGACTGCACCAGTTCGCTCACATGGACCCTGTCCTGCGGAGCGAGCTGAACACTCTGTGCAAGGGGCAGTCGAGAGACGACAAGATCGCCTTCAAGCTGGAAGAAGGCAGGATCTATGGCTTGAGGCAGGAGTACTACGACATGAAGCTGAAGAGGGGGCTTGTGAGGAACTTGAGGCGCGATGACCCCACGGAGGAGCACTGGTAAATCCACAGCTATTAGCAAATGACGTCGCCGTACACTTCGTACACGGATAAGACAGGTTACTATGGACTTCGAGTCAACCCGTCCTACGAGGAGATGCTCCATAGCTTGAAGAAGTCCATCAGGGTCCCAGTGCCAGACAGGAGTGCAAAATACTATGCTCTCGGACCCTACCGAGCCTTCCTGCTGGACCAGGCCAAGCGGTTCGGGGACGCGCAGAGGAAGGATTTGGAATATGATGCAACGGGAGCGCATCTCCCGGCGGCCGCAGAGCACGGGGCCCAGAATTCGATGGCTGGGACGGACGACACCTGGAACCGGCAGGAGCAGTTCAACTCCAATCTGAACACCGAGGAAGCGAGGAGGATCGCGGAAGATGCCCTCGCTTCCGAGCGGAAAGCTCAAGCCAACGCGATGCGGCGGCAGCAGCTGAGCTCTTACGGACCCACGCGGGGGCACTGGACGATAGAGGCCCACCATCAGGACCTGGCGAATCGGGGCATCCCCCACCCTGCGCCGATGCCGAAGATGACCATGCCCGCGGGCAGGTGGCAGGCTCCTCCGAACGAGTACATCGCTGCGGGGCAGCCTCAAGCCACGGAATTCCCGTCGTGGGAGCAGCTGAATGGCCTCCACGACAGGCAATACAAGCTCGGGCGCCCGGCTCCTCTGGATGTCAACAAAAACTACCAACAGCTCAGAGAGAATTATCTCTAGGAAGGACGAGCGACCTTTTCTCATGCATATGGCAAAGATATGAGCGCACTTGAATCGATGATCGCCAGCCACCCCGCTGGGGAGGCGTCTTTGCACCCAAGCCTCCAATACGAGCTACCCACGCCCAGCACCGCAGTGGTGGATCGAAGGCAGCACGTGAGATTTTATCCAACCTCTGCGAGCTCACTGAGTCTGAGCGGCACGAGGACCTTCCGGATCCGCATAGGTGGTGAAGAGTTCATCGATCCCTCCTCCATCCGCCTGCAGTACACAATCGTGCCCGAAGGCAACAAGGGCCTCACCCCGCTGACCGGGCCCTGGGGCTGCTGGTCTCAGATGTTCTGCCGCTCGAACGGGGTCGAACTTGACAACATTCCAAACTACAACCGGTTTCACCAGCAGTACGGCTGGAACCAGCTCACACGCGCCGAGCAATTTGGCTCCGTGGGGGTTGAAGGCTTCCACATGGCCAGGCAGACGGACAACAACGACTTCAAGCCTGCCGTGGGAATCATCTCGGGACTCTCGCCTATCACCGTGATGCATCGTCTCCATTTCAGCCTCTTCAACGCAGGCAAACTCATCCCAGTCAAATACGCGCCCCTGGAGATCGAGGGGATGCTGGCCGACTCGACGGAATGGCTCTATCAGCCGAACGCGGCAGAAATTACGGCCGGGCTCACCACGAACTTCACCATTCAAGACATCCAGATTCTGGCGAACAGTTTCGTGCTGGATGAAGCAGTCTTGCATTCCTTCTATTCTGCGCTGCTCAAGAACCGTGTCATGTCCATTCCGGTCATGAACGCGTACCAGATCATGCACCCGATGCCGGCCAACGCCACCACTTACAGCTTCAGCAGCGTGCGTGCCTTCAGTCGAGTTTGTTCTATCTGGCTCACCTTCCGGTCCTCGGGGGCTAAGGCCACGCAGTTCATCTGCCCGAACGCCCTTCACGGACCGGCGGTCGACGACGGAACCAATGCCCTATACCTTGGCGCGGGCAGTCCGCCGACCGCTCGTCTCAGCATAGGCCCAAAGAACTATCCAGATCCTCAACCTGTCTCTTCGGCTGCCGAATACTATTACATGCTGGTCAACGCTCTGGGCACGCAACCGAACATCACCAGAAACGATTTCGAGCACGAGTGCTTCACGATCGTGTGGGACCTGCGCAAGAACCCTGGCGACAGCACGTCCGCTGTGTCGAGTAGGAGTGGTGATCTGATTAGGTGCGAAATAGGCAACATCGCACCTTCGCAGGGCATCACGGAATGTTGGATGACGATCGTCTCATTCGGCGTGTGCGCGATCCGGGAGAGTGGTGTTGCACTCCTCACTTAAGCTCTCCTACAGTAAAAGGGAAATGAGTGTGTACGTGGACCCAGTCTTGGTTGGACTCCAACCAGGGCCATTTGGATTTTACTCAGCATTAACAGGTCCCACGGGTCCTCGAGGGATTCCAGGCGAGGCGGCGTTTCAAGGTAGCACAGGAGACA
>JBILUY010000371.1:0-2939 GCA_044370735.1 Crocinitomicaceae bacterium
ATGGCTTGGTAGGGCATGGTGATCCTCTCCGGGGATCATGCCGTTAGCCAACCCGCCTGAGTGCAACCGTGCCTGCACGTTTTGAGGACCCACGTATGGTATAATTAGGCAACAGTGGATACGGTGGGCCTTTGGAGGTCTCCCCATGCGCTGCGGGCTCACGATTCGCATCCTGGCCATGGTGCTCGTGGTCGGAGCGGTTGCCGCAGGGGGGCTGTGGGCCATATCCGTTAACCTAAAATCCATCCAGCGAGCAGCCGCTGGATGGTCTCCGTCTGCGCAACCCTGCCTCGTCGCTGATCAACGAAGCGTCTGGCCAGTCCTGCGTCGGCGAGGAATGCAAGGGTGGGGAGCGGACATAAGCCGCGCTCCAACACGCGGAGCACGACGGCCATCAGCCCCCATCGGGCGCGCTGCTGATCATGCGGCCGTAGGCTTGCTGTATCCCCAGGGGGAAAGTGTCCTGGCATTGGCCAGGAATCGCTCAACGAGTAACGCCACTACGAGCTTGCTTTGCAGCCATGTTCGCGCTGCCCGCGCGTCGCGGTGCGGCAGACAACCCAGACCCACGAGTTGCTTCAGCCGTTTGAAGGCCAACTCGATCTGCCAGCGGCAGCGATACATTTGAAGGATTTCCTCGGCACTTGCCGTCTCTCGTTTCAGTGTGGTAAAGACCATGACGAAATTCGCAGCTTCGATCGTCTTTGGATTGACCTTCTGTGCTTTCCTGGCAGCCCTGCGCTCGCTTCGGCGCTGGGACTGCGCTGCCAGCAACTTGGACAGGCGGATTGCCACCACGCGACCAGCTATGTGACGGCCGGCGTCGTCCATGGCTGTTACCGGCCAATCGCGAACTTCGCCAACCCGCAGGCGGCGGCAGTGGCCCAGAGCGCGGAATGGAGAACCGGCGTGATCACGCAACTCCAGGTGTCGCCAACGCAGGCGCACGATCATCGCAGCGCCTGCTGCATGAGCGGCCGCCAGGCCAGATGAAGACAGATAGTTGCGATCGGCCAGCATGACATCACCTGGACACATCGGCGTACGAGCCAGCGCTTCACCGCCATGCTTGTCCGTGATCTCGTGCCAATCGCAGTCCAGGGTGTCGAGATTGATGGCGTAGTGAACACGCCAGTCGGTTCCCGTGCTGGCAGGGCCACTGATTGAGGTGCTGTCGACCGCGCGCAGTCGTAGAGGTGTCCGAAGGCTCTGCTCGTCGCGCAGGTGCTCGCACAGGGATCGGGCAATCCAGGTCATCCAGTCGCCGCTGGTTCGCAGGCGCTTCAAAAGCGCTACCTGGGAAACGTCCGCAATCCCGCTGGCGCGGGCCAGGGCCACCGTCTCCCTGAGGCCACCGTCCAGGACGGCGTGCAGCAGAAGAAGGCGCAGAACGGTCGCAGGATCCGTCATGTACCGAGATCGACGGAAGGCGCCTGTCGTTCGAGCCGCTTCCTCCCAGCCGGGAGGAAGCATGTGCCGAATGATGCGCCACTCGTCCTCGGGCGGATGCTGCATGGGAAGGCAGCATCACGGTTACCCGAGGGCGGTCAATAATTAGGTTAACGGATATGGGGAGGGTGGGGGTAGCCGGGCAATGCGACTGGCATGACCAGGAACAACGTGTTCCCATTACGGAAGGTCAGGGCGCAGCCGATGTCGATGCGCACCTCCTCGCTGGCGACATGGCGCAAGCAGGCGACCATGATGAGTGCGACATTGGCCCCCAAGTTTGAGGTCGTGCCCACTGCCCTCCCGTTGCTCCGTGGCCCGGCTGCAGCTCCGCCTGCTCCGCCGGCATCACCAAGCGACGCCGGGTTGGCAACTGGACGGAGCGACGACCAGCGATGGTCGCGGGTGTAGCACCAGTGATCGGGGCGATCTGGTCCTCCGCCCGTTGCTCGTCGGCGTCCTCCGCCGAGGGCGACTCGTCGTCCGAACCACCCTCGATGGGCGTGCCGGGGGCAGGATCATCATCGGTAGCTACGACATCGGACGCTGCGGCGGCGAGGGCCCCGTCCTGGGCGACTTGAAGCCGGGGGCCGGGGGCCGGGGTGATGCCTCCACTCGACGGCCTGGGCGCAGATGCGCTTCCCGGTCACCGTTTTCCAAGCGCCGACCGCGTAACGCGAAAGCCTTCTCTCAGGCGTCAATAACGCTACACCGCTGCCATGCCCCGTGCCCTGCTCGCCGTCGCCGTCCTCGTTGTCCTGTCCGGCTGCGTGTGGTCGCGGCTGCTCGACTGGAAGGGGCAACTCAAGGAATTCGACCGCTACGTCACCGCGGTGGATGACGGGGCGGAACTGGTCCTGCAGTTCAAGCAGCCGTGCATCCGCCCAGGCGACATCGGCTTCCTTTTCGGCAGCGAGACCCCAAGTGCGAGCCGCGAGCGCGCCGGCGGCGGGATCTACGCCTCATGGATCCTGCGCCGCGACCGCGCCGACTCGAAGGGGCTCGACCTGGCCCTCGGCGCCGCGGACGGGGCGAAGGAGACGCTGGCCGATTCGCTGCGCGTCCCGTCCCAGGTGCTCGCCTTCATCCCCAAGGAACGGCTGCTGGCCACCGCGCGGGCCTTCGGCTCGGCTGAGATCGACCGGAGCAAACGCGAGGCCGCAGCCGGGCTGAGCGGAGCCGATGCCGAGCCGATCAGTCCGGGACGGGCCGTGGTCGTCGCCGCCCTCGGCGAGCCCGACAGCAGCGAACGGATCGGCGACGTCGACCGCATGACCTTCACCTTCAAACTGGTCGGCCCCGACGGCTCGCTGGGCAAGGCGACCGACCTGATCCTCGACCTGCGCGGGGATCTGCTCGTCGCCGCCAGGCTGAAGGCGCCAAATTTCAACGCCTGGATGGAATTCAACAAGAAATGACGGCCTCGCGCCTCGTGATCGCCGGCCTCTCGCTGGCGGCGCTGGTGCTTGGCGGCTGGCTGGCGATGCGCC
>JBILUY010000278.1:0-2935 GCA_044370735.1 Crocinitomicaceae bacterium
ATTCAAATTCAAAGTAATATCTAGCTTAACATTTTAAACAATGAGTTTATTAAATAAAAACGACTTAAAACTATCCTATTCCTGGGAAGCAATTAAAGGGGACAATCCTAAAATTTCTGGACAACCAGATAGTACCTTATTTAATCGAAACGAAGGATATGAAGTACTATACCTGATTAATAAATTCGCTGAAAAACATAGTTTACAAAAAAAACCAAGTGGTCATAAAATTGAAACTATGATTCGTCTTCATCTTCCAGCTGAAATTAGAAAACAAGAAAATGTGATGGAGTGGATTTTGAGTAATTGGGAGAGGTATTGAGGGAGGGGATAGCGGATTAATAAATTTGTGCAATTACGAATAGAGATAAGGTAGTATTGATAATAAAAAACGAAAATGAGTAACTATAAAATAATCTTAGCTGGTTGTATAGACCAATACAAAATACAAAATGAACTTACTAAAACTGAGAGTGAAATGTTTGAACTATTTTCATTAACACAAATAACAAAATCCAACGATTTGGCATTTGAAGATATTCACAATTCAATAGTCGATGGTGGTAATGATGGTGGTATTGATTCAATACTAGTAATTATTGATGACTTTGTACCTGAATCAGTTGAAGATATTGAAGAAATAAAATTCAGCAGAAAAACAAATGTTGAAATTTTGATTTCACAATGCAAAAGAGAAAATTCATTTAAAGAATCAGCAATTGATAAATTAATTACAACTTTACCTGAATTATTCAATTTAAGAAGCAGTGAAGATATTCTCTTACAAAGATTTAATCCTGATGTAGTTGAAAAGGGATTAATAGCCAGAGAAACATGGAAAAAGTGTTCCATCGCTGGGGGTATATTAAAAGTAAAATTCAACTATTGCGCTTATTCTGAAAATGTTACAATTAATAACTCTTTTAAAGATAAAGTTAGACAATTAAAACAAATTGCTCAATCTCATTTTATAGGGGCAGAAATTGAATATAATAACTATAGTAGTGAAGAACTTCTAAAACTATATCAAACTCAAAAGAAAGAACGACTTCAACTTAAATACAAAGATACACCCTTATCAACTAGTTATGATACTTTTGGTATAGGATATGTTGGAACAGTAAAGTTAGCAGACTATAAAACATTTCTAACAGATGATGACTTATCAATTCGAGAAGATTTATTTGAAAGCAACATTAGACATTTTCAGGGCTTGGTTGATGTAAATAAAAAAATTAAAGATTCAATTGAAAACCCTATCAATGAAGATTTTTGGTGGTTAAATAATGGTATTACGATAATCGCGACAAATCCTTCACTTGTTGGAACAACATTGTCAATGGATAATATTCAAATTGTAAATGGATTACAAACATCTTATTCAATTTTTTTAAACCATAATGGAAGTGAAGCAGATATAAGATCCGTTTTAGTTAAGGTTATTATTAATGAAGATAAGAAAACTATTGACCATATAATAGCTTCAACAAATAGTCAAAACCCAGTATCGCCATCACTATTAAGAGCAACAGACGATGTACAAAGAGAAATCGAACTTTTCTTTTTAAACTCTGGATATTTTTATGATAGAAGAAAAAATTACTACAAAAATCAAGGGAAACCTGCCGGGAGAATATTTAGTATTCAAACTGCTGCTCAAGTAATAGAATCAATTATTTTTAACAACCCCAATTCTGCCAGATCTAAACCAACTTCATTAATAAAAGAAGACTCTACTTATAATAGAATTTTCAATCCAACCCATAATTACAAGGCATATCTAATATGTTGTTTATTAAATAAAAAAATTGTTGAATTATGGGGTAACATTGAAGATAGAGAAATCAAAAATAAACTTGCCAACTTCAAACTACATCTCACAAGAATTGCGGCTTCATTTTTAACTAATAAAAGCTCTGTTGAAATTGAAGACTTATTAAATATTGATATTGAAATATTGAACGAAAAAATTTTTAATGATTATACTAAATTTTTAACAGAATCTTTAGATATTTATCAACAAAAAAATGAAGATACTAACCTGATTAATATGGCTAAAACTAAAGGCTTTACTGAAGCTTTAATTACAAGATTAAATGAGCGATTTTAAAGATGTACTTACAAACAATTTACCTTGTAGATCTGTACTTCATTAAGTTCAACAACCTCCAAACGATGAAATGGCAACTAAATGTTATATACTCTATGGACTTCTCAATATTTAATTTTAATTAGTTTATTTTTTTCTTTTTTTAATAAATTTTAGTTTAGATTTTGCAAGAGTTTTTTTATACGAACTGACGTAATACTATTTTAAATTTAAAACAATATTAACAATGAAATTTTACTTAAAGGATACTAACGCATTCAATGAAGCTGAAAAAATTAATATTGTTAGTTTAGTTCCATCAGCATGGGACGATTGGTTTAGATATTCTACATTATACAATTTGTATTTTTACGATTCTAATAGCATCAAAACACATTTAGGTTCAATTAAAATTGGACAGAAAGCTATGACAAATGATCAAAGAAGACCTAGACTGCCTATCTTTTTTGAAAAATTGGATGACCAATTTTTTTCACTAGGTCAGGATGTTAGCTATTACGAAAAACTAAGTACAATTGGAGTAGACTTTAGAGATGAGGTATTAAATGCATTAAATGATATCGCATTAAATGAAGAAACATATATAGAAGCTCTAAAAGAAAATGTCACTAAAATATCATTACTTCGATCGGTTAGTCAAGTTTCAGTTGAAGGGCAATTCAAACGTTTGGCAACAGGCGATTCACAATTAACAAAGTACAACTTCTCATTTTATCTTCCTAAGCATTCAAAAAGTCAAGGAGATGATATGAAACTTGATTTTAATGTTATACCTAAATCCAATCCACCAACCAATATTAATGTAATTATAGGTCGAAACGGAGT
>JBILUY010000381.1:0-2920 GCA_044370735.1 Crocinitomicaceae bacterium
CACGCTGACGAGAAAACCGTGCGTGCTAAAAAAGTAATCAAACTGTTCCATTCCCTAAAAGAAAAGTTTTACGTTTGCGAAGTCGATGACGCTGTAAAACAGAAATTAATAACTTATGCCGCAAACCTTGAGCCGCCCACGAGAAAGCATATATGCGAAATACTTCAAATTCCCGAAACGAATGCACAAGTGCCCAGTGTTGCGGAGTGCGACGCCAGACTCGCTGCACTCGAGACGTTTGCAGAGCTTTACGATCACTACTTGGCAGGAACAGGCCAGGCGGATAGCGAGACACTGGAGAAGACGGCGCAAACCATACAGAAAATTGCGAGCGCACCGATGTGCGGTGCGTCGAGTGCCTGGCTGGAAAACATGCAAAGGCTGCAAACTTCGATTGCACCAAGGAACGCGGAAATCGGTGCAGTCTTGGCAGATGTGCTACGGTCTGCAAAATCTTTAGGTCCTTAGGTTGCAACTAAAATGCACATGCGAGGGTCCACACCGGATTCAAAGACGACGCAATGCGTCCACAACGCATCGCTTGTGCGAGACAATTTTTCGGTGTTTGTGTAGTAAGCCTGGCGTTTCCAACGTGTTGTCATGGTGAAAACAGAGTACTTGCTTACATATGGCAAAATGTTAAAATATAAGTTACCGATAGGAGCCATTGTAGGTAAAATGACGCTGAATTCGGTAGACGAAAATGATCAAAAAGAAATTAAAGCAATTCTCGAAACCCCAGGTCTAGATATAGAAAAGCTCTTAAGAAACGCCCAAGCCGCCTTC
This sequence comes from Crocinitomicaceae bacterium, assembly GCA_044370735.1. Taxonomy (GTDB): domain Bacteria; phylum Bacteroidota; class Bacteroidia; order Flavobacteriales_D; family Crocinitomicaceae; genus CANHVK01. Next base: position 787 of record JBILUY010000381.1, read on the forward strand.
GATTCGAAAACTGCTGATGTTGATGGTTGGAAGCTTGCTGGACTGGCCCCGGCGGGCGCAGCTGCAGTCAGCCCAGTCTCCCCTGCAGAACCAGCTGCCGCTGCAACAACTGCTGCAGCGGTACCAGCAACAACTGCTGCAGCGGTACCAGCTACAACTGCTGCAGCGGTACCTGCAATACCTGCTACGGTTGTAGCAGCAGCTGCGAAACCTGCTCCAGCAGCTCCTGCCAAGGCCCCGGCCTCTGCACCCGCCCCAGGTGCCGCCGCGACACGTGCTGTGGTTCCGACGTTGTCGCCGGTAAAGCCTACAAATGAAAAACTGGCGGCAATCATGGCTGCGGTTGACAAATTCTTTGGTGCTTCGGATTCGAGTGTCAAGAACGCCGCAGTTCTTGACGTTTGCAAACAAGTGCTGAGCGGTGAAAATCTTACTCGTGCTGGAGAACAGTTGAACACTCTGGTGGAAGCTGAACCTGCGGCTCCTGCGGCACGTGCTCTTGTTGCTGTTCCTGTTCCTGTTCCGGTCCCGGCTTTAACTTCTGTTATTGTTCATACTGAAACTTCTGCTAAGACTCCTGTTGCGGCTTCTGCTTCGGTTTCTGCTGACGTTCCGGATGTAGATGTTTCAAAATATGAAAAGATGCAGAAAGTTGGACTTCCGGAAGGTGCAGTCGAGCAGCAAATGCGAAAAGATGGCATGACGGAAGTAACAATTGCGAAGTTTTTCAAACGTCCGCTACCGGCTTCTGCTCGTATTGTCGTTACGCGTAAGACTGCTACTACTCCTCCTGCTTCTGCTACTCCTCCTTCTTCTGCTTCTGCTGCCGCTACGCCTACGACTCCTGCTTCTGCTCCTGCTCCTGCTGCTCCGGCTCCTCCGGCTGTTCCTGCTGCTCCGGCTCCTGCTGGTGGCACTGCCCCTCTGCCTCGCCCCGTAACGCCTCCTGTCGAAGTGACCGCGGCCCCTAAAGACTCCACGCCTCCTGCTGCTGGTGGCACTGACCCTCCGCCTCGCCCCGTAACGCCTCCTGTCGAAGTGACCGCGGCCCCTAAAGACTCCACGCCTCCTGCTGCTGGTGGCACTGACCCTCCGCCTCGCCCCGTAACGCCTCCTGTCGAAGTGACCGCGGCCCCTAAAGACTCCACGCCTCCTGCTGCTGGTGGCACTGACCCTCCGCCTCGCCCCGTAACGCCTCCTGCCGAAGTGACCGCGGCCCCTAAAGACGCCACGCATTCCCCCGACGCTAAATTGTCAGACCTAGTTGACCGATTCGCAGAGTACCCTTATGAAAAGGCGATCCTCGAAGATATTTTGACAAAGTTTAGCAGCACCGCACACCTCCCTTTTGCCGGCGCGGAGAGCTCCGCTGCCCGTGTTTTGCTTGATGACTCTGATGCTAGTTCATCGGATAGTGGTCGTGCTGGAGGTACCCTCAATACTACTTCAATTGATCATGTTGACGAAGACATTAGGAAAATCATGGAAAACTTCAATGCGACGCATTACTACGTCTTGCTTGAAGACCTAAGTAAAATGAGCCAACCAAGTAATATGAGCCAACCAAAGACCACGAAAGACATTATAGCAACGCAAAACCGAGTTAAGACTTGTCAAACGATTTTCAAAGGTCTCCTTGCAGCTTGTTACATATTATTCTTTGATGAATACACGACGAAAAAAGAAGATGCGTTGGACCTGATATCTGCCGCCACAGATTATGTAGATGATATTGGTTCATGCAGAAACCGAAAAGAAATATCAGAATTCATGGATATTGTTTCAGACTTGAAAGTGAAGGGAATTGATCAAGCTTGCAAAGACAATCTGGATGTGATTTTGCAAAAATTAACCCTATTACCATCCACTAAAACGAGGTCACGCAGAGCTCGACCCAAGCCCAAGCCCGGACACGCCTAACTTTATTGCGCACATGAAACGGGAACCACGCCATTTCAACATTTCTATCGCGGATGTAGCAACCCCCACCCCTCGTCGCGCACGACGATGCAACCGCCGTTCCTGCACCGGCGGCGCGATGAAGCGCCCGCGGCACACGGCAGGCGCCTGCAGATGTACAGCGCACGGGTTCTCGCGCTCGTGCAACGCATCACGCGGCGCTGGTGCAGCGCGC
>JBILUY010000382.1:0-2916 GCA_044370735.1 Crocinitomicaceae bacterium
GTCAAGACCGAGAAGGGCTCCGAGCGCAAGGCGATCGTGTACTTCGTCGAGACGGGCAAGAAGGCCAAGCCCGGCGAGGAAGAGAAGCGGCTGGTCCTCAACAAGACCAACGCCAAGACCGTCGCCAGCCTGTACGGCTCCGAGATGAACGACTGGATGGGAAAGCGCATCACGCTGTTCCCGACCATCGTGGATGCGTTCGGCGAAAAACGTGAAGCCCTGCGCATTCGACCTGTCCCTCCTGCACCCGCACCCTCACCTGAAACGAAAGAAGAAGCCAAGTGACGTTTGAAATCGACATGGACAACCTCGGCGGCGCACCGACGCTCACCGGGGTCAACCTCTGGACCATCTCGTCCTGCCAGATGGCGCGCTCCAACACAAGCGGCGAGAACATGCTCAAGCTCGAACTCGTTTGCGGCGAGGCCAAGCTCAAGGACAACATCATGCTTGGCGGCGGCGGATGGAACATGGGCCGTCGCAAACTGATCGCTCTCGGCGTGCCCGAGACCGGCAAGCTCGTCATCGACCCGCCCGGCTTCGTCGGCACGAAGGTGTGGGTAGCCACCAAGATGGAGCCGAACACCTGGACCGACAAGAAGACCGGCGAGGAACGCAGCGGCGAGCGCATGGTCGTGGACATCAAGGCGCTCACGCACGCGGGTTACCAGCACGTCAGCAAGATCCCCGCTGGCTGCACGATGCCGGTGGATGACACGCCGTTCTGAGGTGACACACATGGAAGAACTCAACATGGAAGAACTCGACAACACTGTCATCACGATGCTACGAAGCATCAAGCGCGAGCGAGGCCGCAAGAACGACAAGAGCTGGTCGTACTTCGAGGTCGAGCAAGACGGAGTCAAGGTCGTACTCCGTCCTAGCGACAGGAGCTACTACCTGACGGTGGGCGACACCACTTTCAAGTATGCAACCCCTGAAGCGCGCGTGATCGCGGCCCTTGCGCTGCCGAAGCTGATGGCCATGCACGCGAAATTCAGGAAAGACGAGGAAGCGCGACGCAAGGCTGCGTTGGATCAGCTCCGCACTGGCTGCGTCTCCGACGGCGAGTGCGCGCGTCAAGACTGAGCCATGCTCCGCCCCTACCAGCTCCGCGCGATCGAGATGGTCCGCGCCCGCGTGAAGGACAGGCCCCTGCTCTGTCTCCCCACGGGCGCAGGCAAGACCACCGTGGCGTCCGAGATCATCAAGCGCACGCTGGAACGGGGGCGGCGCGCAATCTTCCTGGTCCACCGCATCGAGTTGGTGGACCAGGCAGTCGCGCGCTTGGAACAGTTCGGACTCAAGCCCGGTCGCATCCTCGCTGGCGTCAAGGAGGACCGGGGCCGAGCGGTGCAAGTGGCTAGTATCCCGACGCTGCTCAAGCGCGAGCACTGGCCTGCGGATCTGGTGCTCGTCGATGAATGCGCGCACGCGGTCAGTGCGAGCTGGAAGAAGGTCATCGACCGCTACGCCACATCCACGGTCATCGGCCTCACCGCAACCCCGATCCGCCTCGACGGGCGCGGACTCGGCGACCTGTTTGGCTGCATCATCGAGCCCGTCACGACGCGAGAGCTGATCGAAGCTGGCCACCTCGTCGAGCCGCGTGTGTTTGCGCCTCCGGTGGATCTGTCCAACCTGCCCACGCGTGGCGGCGACTACTCGATCCCCGAACTCGCGGCGCGTGTGTCCGGTTTGACCGGCTCCATCGTGGGCGAGTGGCAAAAGCACGCGCGCGGCATGAGCACTGTCGTGTTCGCGGTCAACGTGGAGCACTCACGCGCCATTGTGGCCGCGTTCCAAGAGATTGGCGTCCGAGCCGCGCACGTTGACTACCGCATGGGACGCGAGCAGCGCCGCCAGACGCTCCAAGACCTGCGGCATGGCGTGCTCGACATGGTCTCTCAGGTGTCGCTGCTTAGCGAGGGCTGGGACTTGCCGACGCTCCAATGCGCGGTGCTCGCTCGACCGACACAGAGCGTCGCTCTCTTCCGTCAGATGGTAGGCCGCGTCATGCGCCCGCCCGGTCCCGTGCTCGTCCTCGACCACGCGGGCAACCACCACGCGCACGGGCTGGTCACTGAGCCGATCGAGTGGAGCCTCGACGGGGCGGTCAAAAACAAGCGCACCGCGCCATCAGTGGCGACGTGCAAGAACTGCTTCGCCTGCTTCGCTCCCGGCCCTACCGAGTGCCCGGTCTGCGGCCATCCGATGCGGCAAGAGTCCGACGCCGACGCGCCCGCAGTCCACAACCCCGGCGAGCTGGTCGAGCTGAGCATGAGCCCGCCCAAGGCCACGATGGACGAGAAGGAGTCCACCTACGCGCGCATGGTCCAAGCCTGCTCCGACGAGGGCGAGGCGCTTGGCACGGCGCGCGGTCGGTTCAAGCGCCGCTTCGGTGTCTGGCCGCGCTTCTCCGAGATCGAGCGCACGCTCTACAAGTGCAGCGGCCACGTCTGGGAGACCGTGACCACGCACGCATTCGACTACGTCCGCTGCGCGCGGTGCTACCAGCGCGGGCAAGAGCGGGATTTGGTGGCGCAGCGGGCAAAGTCCCCGATCGTCCGATGACCGAATCCGACCTCGTCTCCGCAATCCTGATCTGCCTCGGCACGCGCCCCGGCGTGAAGGTGTGGCGCGCGAACGTGCTCGTGGCGCGTGACCGCACGGGCCGAGTCGTCCGCGCTGGCGTCCCAGGGCAGGCCGACATCTCGGGCATCCTCGCACCCAACGGGCGACGGCTCGAAATCGAGTGCAAGACCGCGACCGGGCGGCAGACTGAAGACCAAAAGCGCTGGCAACGGATGATCGAGGCCCACGGTGGGCTGTACGTGCTGGCGCGGAGTGTGGCGGATGTGGAGATGGCGCTGCGATGAGACGACCCCGTGACTACTTCTTCGGCATCCTGCTCGA
>JBILUY010000320.1:0-2905 GCA_044370735.1 Crocinitomicaceae bacterium
ACAAGTCAGCGGCCCGGGCACATCGACCTTTGCCAATGCCAATAGTCCGACTACAGGTGTCACCGCTACAGTAGCGGGCACTTATGTTTATAGATGGACGGTGGTGAACGGGACCTGCTCGGCCCAAAGCGATGTGACCGTGAACTATTTCACCCAGCCCGTTGCCAATGCCGGAACGACCGGCAATTCGTGCGCCCTCAGCTACACCATGACCGCCACCGTTGCTAATGCAGGAACAGGTACATGGACACAGGTGAGCGGTCCGGGCACCTCGACATTCGCCAATGCCAATAGCCCTACCACAAGTGTCACGGCATCAGTGTATGGCACCTATCTCTACCGATGGACTATTGTCAATGGCACATGCACCTCGCAGAGCGATGTGACCGTCAATTACTTCTTACAGCCTGTTGCCAATGCCGGAACGGGCGGCAGTGAGTGCGACCTGAATTTCATCTTCAATGCAACCACTCCGAATGCGGGCACTGGAACCTGGACGCAGACCGCTGGGCCTGGGACATCCACCTTTAACAATATGAACAGCCCGAATGCCACTGCCACGGTGACCGCCCCAGGTGTGTACACTTACCAGTGGACAGTGGTCAATGGCACATGCAACAACAGCGCAACGGTGGGTGTGACATACTTCACCCAGCCCATTGCCAATGCCGGGGCTGATGGCACATCGTGCAACCTGAGCTACACCATGGCCGGGACTGCTGCCAATGTGGGCACCGGGACATGGACACAGGTGAGCGGGCCAGGCACTTCGACTTTTGTCAATGCCAACAGCCCGACCACTGGGGTGAATGCCTCTGTAGTAGGAGCCTACGTGTATCGTTGGACGGTTGTCAATGGCACTTGCTCAGCTCAGGATGATGTAAGTGTCAGCTATTTCCAACAGCCTGTGGCCAATGCAGGAACGGGCGGCACAGTCTGTTCGCAGGCCTTCACCTTTACGGGTGTCGGCAGTGTTGGCACCGGCACATGGACGGCAAGCGGCCCAGGTTCAGCACTCTTCTCAAATGTGAACAGTGCTACCTCAAGTGTAAACGTGACTGCATACGGCACCTATCAGTTCACGTGGACAGTAGTCAACGGACCGTGCAATGCCAACCAGACCATCAGTGTCACCTTTACCGAGCAACCTGTGGTGAATGCCGGTGCCGATGAGAGCCATTGCGGAGTGCTCACCCATACGTTTGCGGCAACCCAGAATGTGGGCAGTGGCACATGGACCCAACAGAGCGGTCCCGGAACATCAAGCTTTGCAAATGCCAACAGTGCAACCACTACAGCCACCGCAAGTGTGGTCGGGGTGTACACCTATCGATGGACGGTGATCAATGGTACGTGCACCGCGTTTGATGATGTGGTGATCACCTACAACCCGCTTCCCAACGTCACATTCTCTGGGCTTGCCACTCAGTACTGCACAGCCGATGCGTCTGTGAATCTTACGGGCACCCCGGTCGGAGGCCTCTTCAGCGGACCCGGTATGGCTGGCACCCAGTTTTCGCCAGGGGCAGCAGGGCCGGGTACGCACAGCATCGTTTACACATTTACCGATGCGAACGGATGTACCAACTCGCAGACCCAATCGGTGACTGTCAACCCGACACCGGTGGTGAGTTTCACAGGTCTGGCGGCATCGTACTGTGTGAGTAACTCAGCAGCGGTGAGTCTGACCGGTTCACCTGCTGGCGGCACGTACAGTGGCCCAGGCATCAGTGGTAGCTCATTTACCCCGAGTGTGGCAGGCATCGGTACACATGTCGTTACCTACACCAGTTCAAGCACGGCCGGATGCAGCGCCAGCAGCACGGCCACCACGGTAGTGAATCAGCTACCGGTGGTGAGCTTCACCGGGCTTGCAACTTCCTATTGTGCAGATGCTCCGGTGGCAACACTTGTTAGCAGTCCCACAGGCGGCACCTTCAGCGGCCCGGGCGTGAGCGGCACCACCTTCGACCCAGCGGCAGCAGGCGCAGGCACGCATACCATCACCTACACCTATACTGATGGTAACACGTGCACCAACAGCACCACCCAGACGGTTACGGTCAATCCGCTGCCTGTTCCGGTGATTAGCCCTTCGGGCAGCCAGAACATCTGCGATGGCAGCACCATCACCTTTGATGCAGGTCCGGGTTTCGGTTCTTACACCTGGAGCAACAACCAGAGTGGTCAGACCATAACTGTTGGGGCCGGTGGGCAATACACGGTGACAGTGACCACCTTGGCAGGCTGCTCGGCCACCTCAGCTCCTGTCACTGTGAATGTGATCCCTGCTCCTTTCGTAGACCTTGGGCCCGATCAGACACTTTGCACTGGCGGCACCTTGACCCTTGATGCCGGAAACCCGGGGGCCACGTTCCTGTGGTCCAACAGTCAGACTACTCAGACCATCACAGTGACTGGGCTGGGCACTTATTCAGTCACTGTCACCAACGGCAATGGCTGTTCCGGTACCGATCAGGTGTCGGTGTCTGAGAGCAACACCATCACCCCCAGCATCACAGCGGCCGGACCGTTGGCGTTCTGTTCGGGTAGTTCGGTCACGCTCGATGCAGGCGCAGGCTACACCTCGTATCAATGGAGCACGGGTGCCACCAGTCAGACGGTGACGGTGAGCACAGCACAGACTGTGACTGTGCAGGTGACCAACACCAATGGTTGCACCGGCACATCGGCTCCGGTGACCACCACTGTTCTGCAGTTGCCTAATGCCGCAGTCAATGCCAATGGCCCCACAGCACTGTGCCCGGGTGCCGATGTGACGCTCATTGCAGTGAACAGTTTTGCCAATTACGTGTGGAATCCAAATGGCGAGGTGACTCAGTTCATCACGGTGACCCAACCGGGCAGCTACACCGTCACAGTCACTGATCCGAACAACGGCTGC
>JBILUY010000082.1:0-10868 GCA_044370735.1 Crocinitomicaceae bacterium
ATATTTCTCTTTTACCTTTTACTGTTCGGATTAATTTTAAGTTCCTCGCATCGCCACGATCGGGCATCCCCCCTGATAAAGCTATTACTTCTAGTAATGTAGTTTTAGCATTAACTAAAGGTATTATTAATGCTGAATTTTGACCTTTAAAAACAATTACTCTGGAATTTGATATTGATAACTTGATATATGGATCATTAATGTATTTAGAAAATTCTTTAGTTAACAATTCTTCACATTGATTTACAGTTAATCCTAATAAATATAAATCTCCAATTAGTGGTATATATGTTTTTCCGTCTTTTCTAACAGTGAAATCACCTGTACCTAAAGAATTTTGTCCATTACCTAAAAATAATTTTTCGCCATTGTTTGCCATTACATTGAATGTAATTCGATCATCGACTGCAATTTTATAATCAGGATATGGTGGTTTAGGAAGAGTGTCAAAAGCAAATTCTGATCCGCGTGGGATTTTAAATAATTTATTTCTCTGTATAGTACATGATCCCAGAAAAATAAGCATAATAAGTATAGGGGTGAATATTTTTATTGATTTCATTTATTTAAAAGTTTTTTGTAAAGGATTTCTACATCATTTATTAATCGATTGTAGTGAAATTTTTCTTTCACGAATACCCATCCATTCTCCGAGAAGTCTTCTCGTTTTTGTTTATTGGATACTAATTCATTTAATTTATCAACAAATAATGTTAAATTATTCTTTGGAATTACATAACCCGTTTTCCCTTCCAATAGAATATCTTTTACACCGCCAACATCTGTTGTAATCACTGGAACTCCAGCAGCTTGGGCTTCTATTAAACTTACAGGTGTTCCTTCATTGTCAGAAGTTAAACAGATTATATCCATTCCTGGATTAAAAGTTGCAATGTCTTTAATCCAAGAAGTTAATATGATTTTGTTTCCAAATCGTTGGTTTATTTCAGCAGCTCTTTTTTCAATAGGATCTTTTAAATCTCCATCACCAACAATAAATATTTTTACTTTTGAATCACGATTTTCATCTAGTAATTTTTCAACTACATTAAGAAAGAAATCATGATTTTTAATTTTGGTAAGTCGACCAATTATTGCAATAGCTACCTCGTCTTCTTTAATATTAAATTTATCTCTAGTCTCTTTTCTCTTTATTTCACGATTCTCATTGAATTTCGTTAAGTCAAATCCCAAAGGAATTACATGCGTTTTAGAGGGATTTGAAATTTTGTGAATGTCACAAATTTCTTTTTTTTGTGTTTCGCTAATTGTTATGATAGCAGTCGTTTTTTTAGCTAAACGCCTTTCAATCATTTTTATTAATGCAGTTTTCCATTTTGAAAAATAGGAATGGAAGACATGACCGTGAAATGTATGCACCACTACAGGGACCTTACAAGCAAAGGCCGCTTTTCTGCCTAATGCACCAGCTTTTGATGCATGTGTGTGAACGATATCCGGTTTAAATTCTTCAATTATTTTTTTTATACGTTTATAAGCCTCTCTATCTGATTTGAAATTAGGAATTCTTCGTAATTCCTCTACAAGAGTTGGCTTAACTCCATATTCTTCAGGAATATGAAGAGAGTCAGATTCTCCGGGTTCTGGCAAGCCGCCAATTAGAAGTGTTTCATACTCGTCGCTCAAAAAACGTGTTAAAAAGGTTGCATTGTAGGTAGGCCCCCCAATGTTAAACCTGTTTATTATACGTAAAACTTTTGGCATAGTATGTTTTAAATTAATCTACAAATTTAATTTTTTCTATTGAAACTTACTACAATGGTTTTATAACTATTTTTTTGTTGACAACTTATTACCTTTCAGTTCGATAATAGCAGTAAAAGTTGAATTTTTGTAATCTAAATTAAAAATTGTGCGGTTTATAGTTTCTTTTATAGTATTTATTAACTCTTTTTTAAGCTTTTCACAAGCAAAATTGGATAGTGTTTTTAATGAGTTTAAAAAGGATAAATCCCTTCAATTTGCATCTGTTAGTTTTTTAGTAAAAGATTTAAATTCAGATTCAACATATTTTGCTTTTAATGATTCGATTTCTATTGTTTCTGCGTCAACTGTAAAATTGTTTTCTACTGCTTCTGCTATTGAGATATTAGGTAAAGACTATAGGCCAAAAACAACCTATGTAGTTGACAAATTACCTGATACATCTGGAGTGGTTTTTGGAGATTTAATAATAAAAGGTGGAGCTGATATTTCGTTTGCCAGTCAGTATTTTTCATCAAATGATACACTTGAAAAACAAGTTTATAAAATTGCAGATACTTTATTTAAACTCGGGATAAAAGTAATACGAGGTAATTTAATTGGTGATGGATCCGCTTTTGGGTATCAAGGTGCTCCAGATGGATGGGCTTACGAAGATTTAGGTAATTACTATGGTGCTTTCCCATCAGGATTATCTATTTATGATAATATTGTGAAGTTTCAGTTTTATGTTGGAGCTCCTAGAACAAAACCTATTTTACTTTCTACTTTTCCAATCATACCTAATTTGACCTTAAGAAACACCTTGCTTTCTGCTAATGGAGTAGGGGATAATTCATGGATTTATGGTGGCCCTTTTTCTTATGAAAGATCAATCAGAGGTTCTTTAGGTTCTTATAACAAAGGTTTTATTGTTAAGGGAAGTATGCCAGATCCTGAAATGCAATTTTTACAAGCATTAAAAGATGCCTTTACAAAAAGAGGTATTATCGTTGAAGGAAATTTAGTTGGGATGCGTACCGTTTCGGATACCTCTAAAATAAATTATTCCAAAAAGACTCCTGTTTATACACATTATGGTGCAACAGTTAAAGAAGTGGCATATTGGACAAACTTAAAAAGTATCAATGTATTTGCTGAAACGTTAACTTCTTGGGTTGGATTTGAAAAAACAGGTTTAGGAACTATTGAAAATGGAGTGAAGTCTATTCAAGAATATTGGAAAGGTAAAATTTATACAGAAGGACTTAATTTAACAGATGGTAGTGGTTTATCTCGCTCGAATAACGTCAGTGCTCGAAATTTTTATTCCTTGTTAAAATATATGTACTTCTCAAAAAATCAAGAAGCATTTTTAAGTACTTTACCTATAACAGGACAAACAGGAACATTGACTTATTTTTGTAAAGGACAATGTTCAGAAGGTAAAATTCAAGCGAAAAGTGGTACAATGAAACGTGTAAAATCATATGCAGGATATGTATCTACGACGAGTGGTAAAAAATTAGCTTTTGCTCTAATTGTTAATAATTATAGCTGCAGCAATACTGCTATTATGAAGAAAATGGAAGCATTAATGAATGCTATGTATTTGCAATAAAAATTTATTGCAATTTACACCAATTCAAATTCGATTATTTCTTTCCAAAAATCAGTAATAGATTGTCCTTTGTGATTTAACATTCTAGGAACAATACTTGCTGGTGAAAATCCAGGTGTAGTATTTACTTCGATGACAAAAGGCTCGTTATTAACTAACATAAAATCTATTCTTGCAACAGATTTTAAATTAAGCAAAGCATAAATCTTTTTTGTTAATGCTTCTACTTTTTCTACTTCGTTAGAAGAAATTCTAGCAGGGATTATCTCCTCCGATTTTCCATGGTATTTCGCTTCAAAATCGAAAAAGTCATTTTCGCTAACAATTTCAGTAATAGGTAAAGTATGTATTCCTTTTGTTGATTGATAAGCTCCACAAGTGACCTCGGTTCCTTTCAAGAAAGCTTCAATTACTACCGTTTTCCCTTCATTAAACGCTTTTTCTAATGCTGGTTTTAACTCTTCTTTGGTATTCACTTTTGATATTCCATAGGAAGAACCTGAATCAGAAGGTTTCACAAAACAAGGTAATCCTAATTCTGTTATGATATGATTTTCATCGATGTTTTTGTTACTTGTAAGCAAAATAGATTTTGCAACAGGAATGTCGAAACTTTTTAAGAATTGATTGCAATACCATTTATCAAAAGAAAGAGAAGAAGCAAGTGACCCTGAATTAATACAAGGAATACCCTTCATTTCAAATAAAGCTTGAATTTTTCCATTTTCACCTGGATTTCCATGAATATAGATGATTCCAGCATCTAATTTGATTTCTTGACCTTGAAAATGAAAGGATAAAGTCCACGGATTAAAATCTATTGCTTCATTTTTATATTTTGCTGTCCATTTTTCCTTTTCGACTAAAATTAAAAAGGCATCATATCCAGTGGGAAAATTAGTTAAAATTGTTGTTGCGCTTTTTACAGATATTTCAAATTCAGACGAATAACCTCCACAAAGTATACCAATTTTTTTCATAGTCTATTTTTTTACTAAATTAATTATCCAATTCTTTGGTTCTATTTTTCTTTTTGAAAGTTTTAAGCAATTCTTTTTTAAAAAAATTGATTTTAAGATTTCTTATATTTGTTCACAATAATCTTTATCGAATGAGCAGATTTAAAAATATTAAGGAATTTATTAAGACAAAACACTTTGTAAAACAAGTAGGTTTGGTCATTTTAACATATTTGCTAATTGTAGGAGGAACACTTCTTTATTTGGATATTCGAACTCACCATGGGGAAAAAATCGCAGTTCCTAACCTGATTGGTAAACATGTTGATAATATCGAAGATTTACTTGATGATTCTGGATTAGATTATATTATTATCGATTCGATATATAGACCTGAATTACCAGCTGGTACTATTGTAAAACAGATTCCCGAAGCGACATCAAGAACTAAAGTTTTTGTGAAAAGCTCTCGAATTTTGGAAATTAGTTTATCGAAAAAGGTTCGTCTAGTTGTAATTCCTGATTTAATCCACAAATCTAAAAGATATGCAGAAAGTATTTTGAAAAATAGAGGATTGAAATTTAGATTGAAATATTCGATTAGTCCTAATGATATTGATGCTGTTATTTCTCAACGATTTAATGGTAGAAATGCAATGGAAGGACTTAAGGTTCCCTATGGTTCAGTAATTGATTTGGTTGTGGGTAAAGCGTCAAAAGATGAGCCTTTTGAAGTTCCTGACTTATACGGTATGACTCTTGCTCAAGCAGATTCTATAACTTATGAATTGCCATCTGTTTCACTAATTATTGGTGAGTGTTTAGGTTGTAAAACCAAAAAGGATAGTTTGACTGCCAGAATTTCAGGACAAACTCCAGAATACTTCGAAGGAAATACTAGACCTCCAGGTTCGGATATTGTGATTTTCTTAGATAAAAATTTTAAGGATAAGAAAGAGGCTAAACAAGAAGATGAAGAATAATAAAAAGTTATTTTATTCGTTTAGTTTCAACATGAGAAAATTTTTAGTACTGATAAGTTTAATATTTAGCACTGTTTCATTTGGACAAGATGAAGTTTTATTACCTATCCAACAAACTGGTAACGCTAACAACCTCAAAAGAGGTTTAGGTGATACGCTGTATGTTTATGTAACAGATACATTATCTCTACCATTAATAGATGATTTTTCTGAAAATCATTTTCAAAGGTACAAGCAAGAAATTAGTGGCGTAAGTGTGAAAAAAACGATTTATTTGAAGTATCTAAATTCGGATTTTCAAAAAGTAGATTTAAAAAAATACAGTAGTACCTTACCAAAAAAACACATTTATCTTTCTCAAAAAAAGATAGACTCAATTTCAACTATTACAGTTTCATCAGTCAAATTAAAAGTGGCTGATTTCTCTGTTTATCCAATCACTTTTACTGATAAAGTAGTCTATCCAAATTTTGAAGTGTATGATACGTTGGAAACCTCAGATATAGCTGATACCGTTTGGTATAAAAATCAGGAATTTTTCCAAGATTCATTGCTAGTTTTTGAAAATAAATTAGTAGATAAAAACGCATATTGGCTAGATACGAATGTATATCGCAATGATCATTTTGCCGTTAATCCTTGGACACTGGGGGTGGCAACTTTTGATGGTCTTCAACCGAATGGAAAACCATATTTTATTAATACCGCAATTCGAGGATATGGCGATTATTTGACATCAAAACCGATTAACTTAAATGGATTAAAGTTAAAAGACTCGGTTTATTTTAGTTTTTTATATCAACCTAAAGGCTATGGAGATGCTCCTGAAAACATCAATGTAGGTTCAACTTCAAAACATGATTCACTTTGTCTTCAATTTTATAATCCAACCTATAATCAGTGGTTTTCTGTTTGGTCAGAAACTGTAAGTGAAGAACCAGAAAAATTAAAAAAACAATATGTTGAATTCAAACGTGTTCACTTTAGAATTAAAGACTCTACCTTCTTTAAAAACAACTTTCAATTCCGTTTTGTGAACTATGGAGATTTATCAGGTAGTTTAGATCATTTTCACCTAGATTATGTGAAATTCAGAAAAAATTCGGGTTACCAAGATACCTTATTTAAAGATTTCGCTTTTGTTTATCCTGTTAAATCAATACTTAAAAAATACACTTCGGTTCCATGGAATCACTTTCTAACAGCAAATAAAAAGCCTATAAGTGACTCAATTTCAGTTTTCATCCGAAATGGAAGTAATATTGATGAAAACAATCAAGATGGTCATTTGAAAATTTTTCAAAATGGAACGAAAATTCACGATTTTACACTAGAAGGTCAAAAACTTTCAAACGGAGTAGTGAACTTTGCTCCATTTACTTTTTACAATAGTTATTTTGATTTTAAAAGCCAAATAAACATTCCAAATTCAATTGTAGATTCTGCTTCAATTCAGATTGTTGCTAATGTTTCAGCTCCATTTTTAAATTTAGCCGTAAATGATACTTCGAAATATACACAACATTTTGCTGATTATTATGCATATGATGATGGCACCGCTGAAGCTGGTTATGGTTTGAAATCTGCTCAAGCGTGTGTAGCCAATCGATTTGTTACACTTAAATCGGATTCTATTTTAGGTGCGTATATTCATTTTTTACAATCAGTAAATGATAAGTCACAGAAACAGTTTACTTTAACAGTTTGGAAAGACAATAATGGAACTCCTGGTGAAATACTCTATGAAGATGACGATTTTACTCTTCATAATCCGATATATGGGTCAAAAAGAGATGAGTTTATACCATACTATTTCAAAGATTTTAAACGAATTTTGGTAGATACCTCTTTTTTTATAGGCATGAGGCAGGTTGATAAAGAATATCTGAATGTTGGTTTTGATAGAAATTCCAAAATGATTTCATCTGTTTTTTATTCTATGGATAAAGTAAATTGGAATAAATCACAAGTGGATACTGTTGGAGCCTTGATGATTAGGCCTATTTTTGTATCACCATTAAATAAAAAAGTAGAGTTAAAGGAATTGTCTGAAAGAAATATTTTTGAGGTTTATCCGAATCCTAGTAAAGGAAAAATTTTCATTCAATCTGAAGAATTTGATTTTAAATTGCTTGATATTCAAGGAAGAGAGTTGTTGTCTTTTAGAAATGATAGGAATGGTGTTGATATTTCAGATTTTTCATCAGGTGTTTATTTTATTATTGAAACGAAAACAGGTACTTCTCAAAAAATAATTATTGAATAATGGAACAAACGCAAATTGAAAATTGGGAAGAAGAAGATTTTACATCTGGAGATGAACTTTTTGAGCATCATAAATTTACTGTTGATAAAGGCCAAGAAATGGTCCGTATCGATAAGTTTTTGATGGATAAATTAGCAAATACTTCGAGAAATAAAATCCAAGTTGCTGCTAGAAATGGAAATATTTTAGTTAATAAAAATGCAATTAAACCCAATTATAAGGTTAAACCCTCTGACGAGATTTCTGTAGTTTTTCCATATCCGGTTAGAGAAATTGAATTAATTCCTCAAGATATTCCATTAGATATTGTATTTGAAGATGATCAAGTAATCGTTATCAATAAGCCTTCCAATATGGTTGTTCATCCAGGATATGGGAATTATAAAGGAACTTTGGTGAATGCATTGGTATTTCATTTTGAGAATTTACCAATGAGAATGGATGATTATTACGGACGACCTGGATTAGTACACCGTTTGGATAAGCATACAACAGGGATAATGGTTGTGGCAAAAACGGAACACGCTCTTACCCATCTAGCGAAACAATTTTACGATAGAACAACTGATCGTCGTTATCATGCGCTTGTATGGGGAAATGTAGAAGAAGATTCGGGTACAATTACTGGAAACATTGGTCGTTCTTTGAAAAACAGAAAAATGATGACTGTATTTCCAGAAGGAGATTTTGGTAAGCATGCGGTTACTCATTTTACCGTTTTGAAACGTTTTGGATTAGTTACCTTGGTTGAATGTAAATTAGAAACAGGACGAACACATCAGATTCGTGCGCATATGAAATACATTGGTCATCCTTTATTTAATGATTTGGAATATGGTGGAGATCAAATTGTTAAAGGGACGACTAGTTCTAAATATAAACAGTTTATAGACAATTGTTTTAACCTAATTCCTGGTCAAGCTTTACATGCAAAAACGCTAGGTTTTGATCACCCTACTACAGGTGAACGTTTATTTTTTGATTCTGAATTGCCTCAAGGTTATCAAGATATTTTAACTAAATGGCATAACTATACAACCAATTTGGGTGAAAATAGTGCTGCATTTGAATAGAAATCTATTTGCTAGTTGCGTATTTCTCTAAATATTTTTACCTTCATACCCTTATACTCGTTTATATTAAAAATATGAAGATTAATATTTCTATATTATTGGTATTCTGTAGTTTTTTAGTGTTCAATGTAAATGCTCAGGAACCAAAAGAAATTAGAAAGGCAAATAAATATTACAATAATGAAAATTATTGTGAAGCGGTAAAATATACTGTAGAAGCTTTTGAAAAAGTAAATCCTAAAAGCAGAAAAGCGATTGAACGTAAAGGAGAAATGGCTTTTAAAACAGGTGAATGTTACCGTAAGATGGAAGATTTCAAAAGTGCTGTCGATTGGTATCAAAAAGCAATTATACTTAATTATCAAAAGTTTAATCCTCAAGTACTTTTTTATTATGCAGAAATGATTCGTTATTTAGGAGATCATAAATTAGCCTTAGATAATTATAATGCATACAAACTATTAGCGCCAAATGATTCAAGAGCGGATGCTGGAATCCAAGCTTGTAAAAAAGCCGCTGAATTTGCAGCAAATAAAACAAATCATTTGATCACAAATATCACCATTTTAAATAAAGAAGGGTTTGATATGTCACCAATTTTTGGTGATAAAAAGAAATCTTCTGTAGTCTTTAGTTCTGATAGAACAAGTCCTAACAATGGAGATGTTGATCCTAGAACTTGTGGTGGTCATATGGATTTATGGATCTCTCAACAAGATAAAAAAGGGAATTGGGGTGAACCTCAACTTTTAGGAGGTGAAAAAATTAACACAGAAAACAATGAAGGTACTGTCTGCTTTGATGGTAAATTCAAAAAAATGTTTTTCACTAGATGTCCTTTTGAAAAAAATAAAAATTTAGGATGTGAAATATGGGTTTCAGAATCAAAAGGTAAAGATTGGGGTGAACCTATTAAAGTTGTGGTTAAGTCTGCTGATACTATTTCTATTGGTCATCCTTGCGTTACACTAGATGGAAATATGTTAATATTTGTTTCTGATATGCCTGGAGGACAAGGAGGGTTGGATTTATGGTATTCAACGTATTCTAAAAAAGCAGATTTATGGTCTCAACCTATTAATATGGGTCCTGAAATAAATACTGCTGGAAATGAAATGTTTCCATCTTTTAATTCCTATGAGGATTTATTCTTTTCAAGTGATGGTCACCCTGGTTTAGGTGGTTTAGATATTTTTAGAGCAACTAAAAAAGATGGTAAATATCAATGGGAGACTCCGGTCAATATTGGTGCTCCAAGAAATTCAGAAGGAAATGAGTATAGTATTATTGAAATAAATGATGCAGAAGGCTATTTTACTTCAGAAAGAAAAGGGAATACTGGTGGTAATATGAAACCAGATTTATACAAATATCAATTACCTCCAAATGTATTTGATTTAAAGGTTATTGTTAGTAAACTTGGTTCAATTGATAAAAAGTTAGGCAACATAAAAGTAATTATAACAGGTTCAGACAGTTCTAAAGTTGAAGGTTTTACAGACCGTAAAGGGAATATTATTTTTGATTTAAAACCGAATGGAGAAAGAATTATTAAAGAAAACACAGACTATTTAATTACTGCTTATAAAGTAGGTGCAGAAAAAAATAAAAGTGAAACTCAATTTACAACTCGAGGTTTAAGAAGAGATCAAAACTTTATCATTGATGTACCTTTATTGATTCCTGAAGAGAAAATTAGAATTCCAGAAGTACGATATGCTTTTGGAAAATGGGAATTGCTTCAGGATTCAACGATTAGTTCCAAAGACTCATTGAATTTCGTTTACGATGTATTAATGAAATATCCAAAAATGATTCTTGAATTAAGTTCACATACAGATTCTCGTGGTAGTGATGATTTGAATTTAATGCTTTCTAATAATCGTGCGAAAGAATGTATTCGTTATCTTGTTGAAGAAAAAGGAATTGATGTAAGAAGATTAATTCCGGCTGGTAAAGGTGAAAAAGAACCCGTAAAATGGATAGATGAAAAAGGGAAAACTGTAGTTTTGACTGAAAAATATATAAATCAATTCAAAGAAAAAGACCCAGCCAAGTTTGAAAAACTTCATGCTTTAAATAGAAGAACTGAAGGTTTTGTAAGAGGAATGGATTTCGATCCAGATTTAGCTGAGCAAAGACTTTTACAGCCAATGGATGACCTTTCAAAGGCTAAAAAAGAGAAAAAAGAAAAGAAAAAGAAGAAAAAGAAAAAGTAATATTTTAGCCGTTTGATTTAAACGGCTTTTTTTTATGCCTTTT
>JBILUY010000364.1:0-2880 GCA_044370735.1 Crocinitomicaceae bacterium
ACCCCGAACTCGAACCAACAGAACCCGACCCACCAATATGCCGCGGCAGGGACATACAATGTGACGCTGAACGTGACATTCAACAACGGGTGCATCGGTACGGTGACGCTGCCAGTGGATGTGATGCCGAACCCAACGGCCGACTTCAGTTCTGCATTGGCCTGTGCCGATGTGGCCAGTGCGCTGACGGATCTGAGCACGGTGGCTGCACCATCGGTGATAAACGCATGGCAGTGGGACATACTGGATGATGGGTCGGTGGAATACGTGACCCAGAATGCCAATCACACCTTCGGGACAGGCGGCAATTACAATGTGAACCTGACCGTGATAACCGATGCCGGCTGTACGGACAATGTGACCCTACCCGTGACAGCAGGCGCCATACCCGTGGCGGCATTCACGGCCCCATCGGTATGTGTGGGCGATCCGACCATATTCACCAATCAGAGCAACGTTGCCCTTGGCAACATCACGGGCTGGAGCTGGATATTCGGAGATGGAAACATGTCGGCCGTGCAGAACCCGACCAACACCTATGCCGCAGCGGGCAACTACAATGTGACGCTGACAGTGACCACCAACAACGGATGCACCGACCAGATCATGCAACCTGTGACGGTGATAAACCTGCCCACGCCCAATTTCAGCTCGACCGTTGCGTGCGAGGGTGCTGCCACGACATTCACAGACCTGACGCCCGGAGTGATGACCACCTATGCGTGGAACTTTGATGGATTGGGCGTTTCGCCCCAACAGAACCCGCAGTTCACGTTTATCAATGACGGCACCTACAATGTGACCTTGACCGTGACGGCAGGAACAGGGTGTACGGGAACGGTGACCCTGCCTGTGGATGTGATGCCAGGTCCCACGGCTGATTTCAGTTCGAATCTGGTGTGTGCGAATGTGGGCACCTCCCTTACTGACCTTAGCACAGTGGGTGCGCCATCAGTGATCAACGGATGGCAATGGGATATCCTGAATGATGGGAGTGTGGAGTATCTGACCCAGAACCCTAACCATACCTTCGGCATAGGAGGCATATATAATGTGAGCCTGACAGTGACCACCGATGCAGGCTGCACGCACACTGTGACCCTGCCGGTGACGGCCGCCCCGATTCCGGTGGCTGATTTCAACGCCCCGCCCGTGTGTCTAGGTGCCACAAGCAATTTCACAGACCAGAGCGCTGTGGCGAGTGGTGCGATAACCGGATGGAACTGGGATTTTGGGGATGGGAACGTGGCCGCTACACAGAACCCGACCAACACCTATGCGGCCGCAGGCATCTACAACGTGACCCTGACGGTGACGACCGATAACGGTTGCACCCATACCACCATGGAGCCGGTGATAGTGACCGACCTGCCAACGCCCGATTTCACAGCGACCCAAGTGTGTCAGGGCACGCCCACGTGGTTCACCGACCTGAGTGCCGACCTGGCGGGCATAGCGCAATGGGCATGGGATTTCGGTGGGATGGGAGCATCAACGTTGCAGGCTCCTCAGTTCACGTTTGCTGCTGACGGCACCTTCAATGTGCAGCTGACCGTCACCTCTGCTGCGGGATGTGTGAACAGCCTGACCTACCCCGTGACTGTGAATCCGAACCCGAATGCGGCATTTACATCGACCTCGGTGTGCGCGCAGCAATTGACCGACCTGACTGATTTGAGCACGGTGAACGCCCCCTCGGTGATCGTGGGATGGGCGTGGGATTTCGACTCGAACGGGGTGCCGGAGGTGATGACCCAGAATGCGACCACGACATTCCTTACCGGTGGCAGCTACAATGTGAGTCTGGGAGTAGTGACTGACTTTGGATGCACATCGGTGATCACACTGGCTGTGGTGTCGCATCCTGTTCCGGTGGCCGATTTCTCTGGCACATCGGTATGCGAGGGATTTCAGAGCGATTTCACCGATCTGAGCACAGTGGCGACAGGGAACATCACAGGATGGGCGTGGGATCTGGCTGGGACACCAACCAACCAGCAGCATCCGAGCACCACTTTCGGAGGGGCAGGAACTCAGAACATCAGCCTGATTGTGACCACCGACCAAGGCTGCACGCATACCACCACGGGAACAGTAGAGGTGTATGACCTGCCGATTGCTGACATCATTTTCAGTGATGTATGCTACGGCAATGTGTCCATTTTCACCGATAACACCTTTGTAGCCAATGGCTCAATTGCCAACTGGGACTGGGACTTCGGGAATGGGAACGTGTTCAACGGACAGTCACCGGGATCGCAGACCTACCCGTCCGCAGGCACCTACACCGTTACGCTGGATGTGACCACTGACCATGGATGTGTGGACAACGCCATCATTCAGACCACCATTCACCCGATCCCTGTGCCGGCATTCACATTCAACAATGTATGCGAGCCCTTTGCCACACAATTCACGGATCAGAGCACGGTGGGCAATGCCAACACGGTTGACGAGTGGGTGTGGCAGTTCGGTGACGGCCTGACGGGTAACGTACAGAATCCGACCCACACCTATGGCTATGGCGAATACATGGTGACCTTGACCGTGACCAGTTCGAACCATTGCACCGCCACGATAACCGATGGACCGGTGACGGTGTATCCGGACCCTGTGGCAGAATTTGCGCAGGACCTGGCCAACTGCCTGTATGACACCACCCAGTTTGTGAGCCTGGCCACGGTGGCCAATTCTCCCATTGACCAGATTGTGTCGTGGAACTGGAATTTCGGGGACGGCAGCAGCTCGGTGGCGAGTGACACCGTGCATCATTTCACCGCACCGGGATTCTATGATGTGCAACTGGCCGTGGAGACCGCCAACGGATGCCAGGACACGGTGAACCACACGGTGGAGATATTCCCGATACCGGTGGCCGCA
>JBILUY010000374.1:0-2877 GCA_044370735.1 Crocinitomicaceae bacterium
GCACAGGTTCTTTTTACGGCTCACGATGCGTACATCGGCCACATCGCCCGGTACCGCTTTCTCCACAAAAACCACCATGCCGTCAACCCTCGCCACGCAGCGGCCCTCAGCAGCATAGTCACCAATAGTCACTGATCTGACTATCTCCGGTTCCCTTCTATTTTTCACAATTCGAATATCAAATCAAAGTGGATTTTCTCCAAAAAAAATCCCGGCACTGGGGCCGGGATTTTCATTCATTTTCTAATTGAAGGGAATCAACCTTCTGTTCCGTTGTCCGCAGCCTCAGCAGATTCGGCCTTTTTGGAGCCGCCACCGCGCCTGCTTCTCCGGGTCGCTCCTTTTTTGCCTGTCTTGCCATCTCCCAACAACAGCTCGTTGAAGTCGACCAGCTCGATGATGCACATCTCGGCATTATCGCCCAAACGGTTCTGCAGTTTGATAATGCGGGTGTACCCGCCTGGACGGTCGGCCACCTTTGGCGAAACCTCCTTGAACAGCTCAGCTACAGCTACCTTATCATGCAGATAGCTGAACACCACTCTTCGCGAGTGGGTACTATCCTCCTTGCTCTTACTGATCAGCGGCTCAACGTATGTCCGCAATGCCTTGGCTTTGGCCAAAGTGGTGGTGATACGCTTGTGGCGTATGAGCGAATTGGCCAAGTTTGCCAACAGAGCCCTGCGGTGCCCGGTCTTACGACCCAGATGATTAAATGACTTACGGTGTCTCATTGTGATTGCTTCCTCTAATGCGGATCAGGCAGCGTGCTGTCAGTCCTCGTCAATACGGTATTTAGCTACATTCATCCCAAAAGTCAGATTCTTGGCCTGAACCAGATCCTCTAACTCGGTGAGCGACTTCTTGCCGAAGTTGCGGAATTTCAATAGGTCATTCTTGTTGTATGAAACAAGATCACCCAAGGTCTCGACATCTGCCGCCTTAAGGCAGTTCAGTGCGCGCACGCTCAGGTCAAGATCAACAAGGCGCGATTTCAGCAGGTTGCGCATATGCACAAAATCGTCATCCAGATCTTCGCTCGGCTTACGCTCGGTGGTCTCTAACGAGATACGTTCGTCAGAGAAAAGCATGAAGTGATGAATCAGGATCTTGGCTGCCTCTTTCAGGGCATCTTTAGGGTGAATAGAACCATCTGTGGTCACCTCAATCACCAATTTCTCATAGTCGGTCTTCTGCTCCACACGAAAATTCTCTACCGAGAACTTCACATTCTTGATGGGAGTGAAGATGGCATCGACTGCTATGGTACCAATAGGAGCATTAACAGGCTTGTTTTCCTCAGCGGGAAGGTAGCCGCGGCCCTTATCGATAGTCAGATCGAGATTCAATGACACCTTTTTGTCAAGATGGCAGATCACGAGATCTGGATTCAATACTTGAAAACCGGTAAGATACTTACCCAGATCGCCTGCGGTTAGCTTCTCACTGTTGGTAACGCTTATTGATGCACGCTCGTTCTCCTGGCTGTCAATCTGGCGCTTGAAACGAACCTGCTTGAGGTTGAGTACGATGTCCGTGACATCCTCAACTACACCCGAGATGCTAGAGAATTCGTGATCGACACCTTCGATCCGTACCGAGGTTATTGCGAAACCCTCGAGTGAGTTGAGTAGGATCCTGCGAAGAGCATTACCTACAGTGATGCCATAACCCGGCTCCAACGGACGGAACTCAAACTCACCTTTACGGTCATCCGAGTTGAGCATTATCACTTTTTCGGGCTTCTGGAATTCGAGGATTGCCATTTTTTGTTGTTGGTTGAAAAGTTGATTCTGAATGGGGGCAGACTGCTCAGCAGCGACTCAAGGTCACTTAGAGTAAAGTTCCACGATCAGCTGCTCGTTGATGTTCTCTGGTATCTCGTTACGCGATGGGTAGTTAAGGAACTCACCTTCCATTGTGCTCTCGTTCCAAGAGAGCCATGGCTTGTCATGCTTCGAGCGGTGCAGCGAGTCGCTGATCACTTCTAGGCTCTTGCTGCGCTCACGAACACCGATTTTCATTCCCGGCTTCAGTGAGTAAGAAGCCAGATTCACGACTTCACCATTGACAGTGATGTGCCTGTGGCTAACCAATTGGCGGGCTGCATCGCGGCTCGGGGCTATGCCGAGGCGGAACACCACATTGTCCAGACGGGCCTCGCAGAACTGAAGCAGAAGCTCACCTGTGATTCCTGACTTGCGCGAAGCACGGTCAAAAAGGTTAGCGAACTGACGCTCCAGAATGCCATAGGTGTATTTGGCCTTCTGCTTCTCTTGAAGCTGAATACCGTATTCGCTCTTTTTCTTCCTGCGCTTTGATGCGCCATGTTGACCAGGAGGATAATTCCTCCGTTCCAGCGCCTTATCAGGACCATAGATGGCCTCGCTGAACTTGCGGGCAATCTTCGATTTAGAACCTGTGTACCTTGCCATTGTTGGTTACTCTCTTGCTTCTTGCTCAGTTGATATCAGATCCTCCTACGTTTTGGAGGGCGACAGCCATTGTGTGGCATCGGGGTCACATCAACAATCTCAGTCACTTCAATACCAGCGGCATTGAGGTTACGGATGGCGCTCTCGCGCCCACCCCCTGGACCTTTAACAAAGACCTTCACTTTACGCAGACCTTGATCAAAGGCGACCTTGGCGCAATCGCCTGCGGCCACCTGAGCTGCATATGGCGTGTTCTTCTTTGAGCCACGGAACCCCATTTTACCGGCCGATGACCATGAAATCACCTCACCACGCAAATTGGTCAGCGCTATGATGATATTGTTGAACGTGGCGTTGATGTGCGCTTCGCCCACAGGGTCAACGCTCACCGTACGCTTACGGGTTGTCTTGGATGTTGCTGTCTTGGCCATTTCTCTATGTA
>JBILUY010000363.1:0-2875 GCA_044370735.1 Crocinitomicaceae bacterium
TTACTAGCAATTTGATGCTCGTAAGTATTTAAGAATTGATCAAGGAATTGATCGCTGGAAATGTGTTGCCAAAGAGCAGGATATTTCTCGCGATAAAATTGTAGCTCTTGTTCTGATGTTGCAAATCTTTCTTTTGGTTTCCATCCATCAGGCAAATGTTCAAACGCTGAAAGATCAAATTCTTGACTTTCAACTTGTTGTTCGACCTGTTGTTCGCCTTGCTGTTCCTGTGATTCTTGTTCAGGAGCAGGCATGTCGGCCAATAGTTGATAAAATGCACTCATGCTGGTTGCCTAATGATATTAGAATGGTGTTTCTTCTTCTTTACTAGCTGATGCAATGTTGGGATTGCCAGGCATGTTTGGTGTTTGTCCAGCGTCAATTTGCTCACTAGCGATTTGTGCTTCCGCTTGAAGTTTTGCCTTGGCTTTGGCGTAGTCTACTTCAAGATTCTTTTGGAAGATCTGCTGCTGAAGCTGTTTGTTCTGCGAAGAAAGGTCTTCGACCTGCTGCTGGATTTGCTCTAGCTGTGCCGAAAGATTCTTGACGGCATCAACTTCTTGGCGGATCTTTTGTGATTCTGGCAGGTCAAGGTAATCGATCATGTATTGCGTCAGAAGCTGTTGTACGTGCGGATCTTTGGTTTGTCCGCCAAGAACCCCAAGAAGCTGCGCTGCCATAGCACGTGCTGTTGGCAAGGCTGACGTCATATTGACACGTACTTTGAACTTAATGTCTTCGCTGGATTCCAGAAGCTTTACCTCTTGAGCGTCGCCATTGTCGTCAAGGTAGGTTAAGACTTTATCCTTCGGAGCATACGATTGTAGATATGAAACATACACATAGGTAAAACGCTCTAAGGCATCTTCGAGCCATCGTGAATATAGTTTAATACGTTGCGTACCAAACGACTGCATCGTTTGAATACCTCCAAAAGTGTCTGGGGTAGCAGCCGTAGGCTGTCCTTGGACGACACTAGAAATACCAGTGATGTACTCAAGAAGATTTTGCAGAAGTCCCAAGATTCTTTCAATAGCAGGATTAAGTGCTGATGCTTCGGTGATGACTGGTTGTCCGCCATTGGGAATGTCTGGTATTGGGTTGTATTCAATAAAGGCATTTGGTTTTGCCCATTCTTTCTCTGCTTTACTTGGGTCAACAATAGATCCCTTGGGGTAAAGAACCTTGCGGTGCGCCGAGGTCTGCATGTCGTAAATGAGCAGCGACCAAAACTTATTGAGTGCTTTAACAATGTCTTTGATGTAATGCATCACACCGTAAACCTTATCAGGGCGGTTTGCTACCGATAAGGTAAATGGAATCAAAGGGTACTCATCGCAAGGGATAATGTTCTGCTCAATAAGGCGATTATTGACCAAAAGCCAACGCTTGACCATCTTTTGGTTCTTGCGGAAAAAGTTTAGAGCTGTGATCTTTTCACCGGAAAGGGTTTCAACTTCATAGGCGGTGATGGTCTCTGGCATTGCCGCAAACTGCATTTGCAGTTCTTGGATTTGGGCTGACATTTGATCTAGCCCTTCAGCCATATCATCGTACTCTCGTTGGCTTCCTTGAATTGAGTTCATTGACTGTTGAGGGTCAATGCCTGGCATGAGCATACGCTCTTCTTCGGCTTGCGCTGCTCCGTCTGCTTGCTTTGCACTATCAAGACCTTGTTGCATTTGCTGTTGCAGCTGCTGGATCTGCGCCAGTAATGCTTCTTTGTCAGGGTTAGGGATCTCAATCGGCTTGGGCTTTTTGCTGCTGATTGTTCCAGTGTCGGTGATATAAACGTTGACCTGCTGCTTTGAAAAGAACTCGCGAATCCACACGTAGCGGTCACGCTTGTTTGCGGTCATACCTGTATCAAACGGCCATCCAGCCACAATAGGAACGGTGTTTGTGTCAACACCCCACATTATGTCTGGAGCAAAACTCGTGACGTCACTGTCTTCAATAGTGATGTCAAAACGTCTTTCAGCCTTACCCTTGGGCAAGACATCTACAATGCACATAAACTCAGCATCGCTAAAGTCTGGCTTGCGAGCATGTGGGTCAACAAAAACTTGCGACCATGGCTTGTATTCACCGACGACACCAAAAGTTGTCTCACTGAAGAAGTCGTTGGGACGAACGTAAAGCCATCCAAGACCACCAGCAAATGTATCGCGGACGCACATTGTAATTTCGCGGTTGAAATGACATTCATACAGCGAGGCTACAATGGCCTTTTCGTACATGTTTGTGAACTCTGTCGTAACATCACTAGTTGCTAGGAGCCGTGGTGAGGGCTTGCCACCAGTAACAAAGGCCACCATTTGCTCGATGATGGCCCAGGATACCTTTGTCGATATTGGGATGTCGTAACGTTCTTGAATGAAATCTAACTGCTGCGAGGTAAATTGAGTTCGAGTGCCTTCTACATCAGAGAAGTATAACTCGTGATCCTCTTTCATTGTCCTACGCGACGAGGACGATTGAGCCACCATCAGCCGGAACTGATTGTTGAGAATGGCGATAATATCAGGGGTTTCTTCTATTCCCTTGGTTTTTTTTGCCATGCGTTATCGGTGTGGTGTGGTTTATCTACTCGTGTGCTGTTTTGGCTTTCTCGCCGAACATAGCATAGAAAACAAGATTCCACAACATTTTACTGAAAGGTTGGCATGGCCGACACACTCGATATTCGGAACGAAGGAATGAAAACCTTGATGGCAAAGTTGTTTGCTATCCAGTCAACGTTACCTGTGATTCCAAAAAACAGTACTAATCCGCACTTCAAATCCAAGTATGCGGATCTGCCGACAATCATGGAGGTTCTCAAGCCCAAACTTGCCGAGTACAAGGTACTTCTGATGCAGCCAATTCATACGTC
>JBILUY010000083.1:0-10754 GCA_044370735.1 Crocinitomicaceae bacterium
TACCAAGTAAGTTTTGACGGAAACGACCTTGTTTACCTTTTAATGAATCAGATAAAGATTTTAAAGGTCTGTTAGATTCCGTTTTAACTGCACTTGCTTTTCTTGAGTTATCGAATAATGAATCTACCGCTTCTTGAAGCATACGTTTTTCATTACGTAAGATTACCTCAGGAGCTTTGATTTCGATTAATCTTTTCAAACGGTTATTTCTGATAATAACCCTTCTGTATAAGTCATTTAAATCAGACGTTGCAAAACGACCTCCATCAAGTGGAACTAAAGGACGTAATTCAGGTGGAATAACTGGAACCACTTTGATAACCATCCATTCTGGTCTGTTTTCAATTCTAGTTTGAGACTCACGCATAGCTTCAACAACTTGAAGACGTTTTAACGCTTCATTTTTACGTTGAACAGAAGTTTCGTGATTTGCTTGGTGTCTCAAATCAGCAGAAAGATTTTCTAAATTCAATCCTTTTAACAAATCGTAAAGTGCTTCAGCACCCATTTTTGCAACAAATTTGTTAGGATCTGTATCATCTAATAAATGATTGTCTCTAGAAACTGTTTCTGAATCTAAAATATCTAAATACTCTTCTTCAGTTAAAAAATCCATTGTTTTTAATGAACTACCATCTAAATGAGTAGCAGTACCTGCATTAATTACAACGTATCTTTCGTAATAGATAATTTGATCTAATTTTTTAGTAGGTAAACCTAATAAATAACCAATTTTGTTCGGTAAAGATCTAAAATACCAAATGTGAGCAACTGGAACTACTAAAGAAATGTGTCCCATTCTTTCACGACGAACTTTTTTCTCAGTTACTTCTACACCACAACGGTCACAAACGATTCCTTTGTATCGAATTCTTTTGTATTTACCACAATGACATTCGTAATCCTTAACTGGTCCAAAAATTCTTTCACAAAACAAACCATCTCTTTCAGGTTTGTATGTTCTATAATTTATTGTTTCAGGTTTTAATACCTCACCACTTGACTGCTCCAGAATTACTTCTGGAGAGGCAAGTGAAATTGTGATTTTATTAAAACTACTTTGTTTTTTTGGAGTTTCTTTTCTAAAAGCCATCCTATTGCTTGTTTTCTAATTCGACAACTTGATAATTAATCCATTGAAATGTTAAGACCTAAACCACGTAATTCGTGAAGTAATACATTGAAAGATTCAGGAATTCCAGGTTCAGGAATATTGTCACCTTTAACGATCGCTTCATAAGCCTTAGCTCTACCCATTACATCATCAGATTTAACTGTCAAGATTTCTTGTAATATGTTTGCAGCACCAAATGCTTCTAATGCCCAAACCTCCATCTCACCAAATCTTTGACCTCCGAACTGAGCTTTACCACCTAATGGTTGTTGCGTGATTAATGAGTATGGACCGATTGAACGAGCATGCATTTTGTCATCAACCATGTGTGATAATTTCAACATATAAATTACCCCTACAGTCGCTGGTTGGTGGAAACGATCTCCAGTTCCTCCATCATACAAGTAAGTCTTACCTGATCTTGGAACGCCTGCTTTGTCTGTCCAGTCATTAATTTCATCTGGTGTAGCACCATCAAAAATTGGAGTAGCAAACTTAACGCCTAATTTTTCTCCAGCCCATCCAAGAACTGTTTCATAAATCTGACCCAAGTTCATACGTGAAGGTACCCCTAGTGGATTCAATACGATATCAACTGGCGTTCCATCTTCTAAGAAAGGCATATCTTCAGCTCTAACGATATTTGCAACAATACCTTTATTACCGTGACGTCCTGCCATCTTATCTCCAACTTTTAACTTACGTTTTTTAGCAACATATACTTTCGCCATTTTCACAATACCTGCTGGTAACTCATCACCAACTGAAATGTGGAATTTCTTACGTTTATATGTTCCTAATAAATCATTTGCTTTAATAGTAAAGTTATGTAAAACTCTACCTACTAATGTATTTATTTCAGCATCAGCAGTCCAATTTGCAGGATTAACGATTGAATAATCAATAGCTAATAATGCTTTTTGAGAAAACTTGCTACCTTTCTTAATGATTTCTTCTCTAAAGTTGTTAAATACTCCATTAGATTTATGTTCACCAAGAATAGTTAATAGTTTATCAACTAATTTTTCTTTTAATGCTGCGAAATCTTTATCATAATCAGAATCTAACGCTTCTAAAACTGGTTTATCTTGCGCTTTAGATTTTCTGTCTTTAATAGATCTTGAGAATAATTTCTTGTCAATTACTACACCTCTTAAAGATGGTCCAGCTTTTAATGAAGCATCTTTAACATCACCTGCTTTATCACCAAAGATAGCACGTAATAATTTCTCTTCAGGTGAAGGATCCGTTTCTCCTTTTGGTGTGATTTTACCAATTAAGATGTCGCCTTCTTTGATCTCAGCACCAATACGAATTAATCCATTTTCATCTAAGTCTTTAGTAGCTTCTTCACTAACGTTTGGAATATCTGAAGTTAATTCTTCCATTCCTCGTTTAGTATCACGAACTTCTAATAAGTACTCATCTATATGAATTGAAGTAAAAATATCATCACGAACAACTTTCTCAGAAATTACAATCGCATCCTCAAAGTTATACCCTTTCCAAGGCATGAATGCCACTTTCAAGTTTTGTCCTAATGCTAATTCACCTAATTGAGTTGCATAACCTTCACAAAGTACTTGACCCTTCTCAACTCGATCTCCTTTTTTAACAATTGGTTTCAAGTTAATTGTTGTACTTTGGTTTGTTTTACGGAATTTAGTTAAAGGATAATGTTTTACTTCACTATCAAAACTTACTAATTTATCATCAGCATTCCAATCGTAACGAATTACAATTTCATTTGCATCAACATATTCAACAACACCAGAACCTTCAGCATTGATTAATACGCGAGAATCTCTCGCAACTAATCTTTCAATACCTGTTCCAACAATTGGAGAATTAGGTTTCAATAATGGAACCGCTTGACGTTGCATGTTTGATCCCATCAATGCACGGTTGGCATCATCATGCTCCAAGAAAGGAATTGAAGAAGCCGCAATCGAAGCAATCTGGTTAGCACCTACGTCCATCAATTGTAAATCATTTGGAGATACAACTGGAAAATCTCCCTCATATCTTGCTTTAACTGCATCAGTCAAGAAATTACCTTTCTCATCTAAAGATGCGTTAGCTTGAGCAATCATTTTTGCATCTTCTTCCTCTGCAGTTAAATATAAAGGTTCATTTTCAACAACAACCTTTCCATTAACAACTGGTCTATATGGAGTTTCAATAAAACCTAATTTATTTACTTTCGCATATACACAAAGAGATGAAATCAAACCAATGTTAGGTCCTTCAGGAGTTTCAATTGTACACAAACGGCCATAGTGCGTGTAGTGAACGTCACGAACCTCGAAACCTGCTCTTTCTCTAGATAAACCACCAGGTCCTAGTGCAGACAAACGTCTTTTGTGTGTAACCTCAGACAATGGATTTGTTTGATCCATAAATTGAGATAACTGGTTCGTTCCAAAGAAAGAATTAATAACCGAAGAAAGAGTCTTCGCGTTAATTAAGTCAATCGGAGTAAATACTTCATTATCTCTAACATTCATACGCTCACGAATTGTTCTAGCCATACGAGCTAAACCAACTCCGAATTGAGCATATAATTGCTCTCCAACAGTACGTACTCTTCTATTAGATAAGTGGTCAATATCATCTACATCTGCTTTTGAATTAATTAATTCAATAAGATATTTAATGATACAGATAATATCGTGTTTTGTTAAAACTCTAGATTCTTCAGTTTCATCTAATTGAAGTTTTTTGTTTAATCTAAAACGACCAACTTCACCTAAATCATATCTTGTATCAGAGAAGAATAGTTTTTCAAAAACACTTTTAGCAGTTTCATAATCTGGTGGTTCAGCATTACGTAACTGTCTATAAATATGTTCAACAGCTTCTTTTTCAGAATTCGAAGTATCTTTTTGTAAAGTATTATAGATAATCGTGAAATCAGCCGTATTAACGTCTTCTTTATGTAAAATGATTGTTTTAACACCAGAATCTAAAATTAAGTCGATGTGTTCGTCTTCAATAATAGTCTCGCGGTCTAATAAAACTTCATTTCTTTCGATAGAAACAACTTCACCTGTATCTTCATCTACGAAATCTTCGATCCATGTTTTTAATACACG
The DNA here is from genome assembly GCA_044370735.1 of Crocinitomicaceae bacterium. Classification (GTDB taxonomy): domain Bacteria; phylum Bacteroidota; class Bacteroidia; order Flavobacteriales_D; family Crocinitomicaceae; genus CANHVK01. Next base: position 4,210 of record JBILUY010000083.1, read on the forward strand.
CGCAGCTAATTTTCTACCAGTTGCTTTTTTTATTGTTGACTTAGAAACTTTAAATTCATCAGCTAAGCCGAAAATTTCTAAGATATCTTTATCAGTTTCATAACCAATTGCTCTGAACAAAGTTGTTACAGGCAATTTCTTTTTACGATCGATATAAGCATACATAACATTATTAATGTCAGTTGCGAACTCAATCCAAGATCCTTTAAAAGGAATTACACGAGCAGAGTACAATTTAGTACCATTAGCGTGTCTACTTTGTCCAAAGAAAACACCTGGAGAACGGTGTAATTGCGAAACGATAACACGTTCAGCACCGTTTACTACAAATGAACCCTTAGGAGTCATGTAAGGAATAGTCCCTAAATAAACATCTTGAACGATAGTTTCAAAATCTTCATGTTCAGGGTCTGTACAATACAATTTAAGTTTAGCCTTAAGTGGAACACTATAGGTCAAACCTCTATCGATACATTCCTCAATGGTGTATCTTGGTGGGTCGATGAAATAATCCAAAAACTCCAAAACAAACTGATTTCTTGTATCAGTAATTGGAAAGTTTTCAGAAAAAACTTTAAATAGACCTTCACTATTTCTATTTTCAGGAGTAGTTTCTAACTGAAAAAACTCTTGGAAGGATTTAAGCTGTATATCCAAAAAGTCAGGATATTCAACTGGGTTTTTGCTAGATGCAAAATTGATTCTTGTCGATATATTGTTTGATGTTGCCAAGGCTAAAAGAATTAATTGTAATTGAACTTTTATGCGCTTTAATATAAAATAGGAATAGGCACAAGCTTTTCAGCAGTGCCTTTCCTATACAAAAATTAAAATATTATTTTACTTCAACTTCTGCACCAGCTTCTTCTAAAGCTTTTTTAAGTGCATCAGCTTCGTCTTTAGCAACTCCTTCTTTTAATGTAGATGGAGCACCGTCAACTAAGTCTTTAGACTCTTTCAAACCGTTACCAGTTAATTCTTTTACTAATTTAACAACTGCTAACTTGTTTGCACCACCTGATTTTAAGATCACGTCAAACGCAGTTTTTTCTTCAGCAGCTTCACCAGCACCAGCACCTCCACCAGCTACCATAACAGCAGCAGCAGCAGCAGGCTCAATTCCGTACTCGTCTTTTAATACAGCAGCTAATTCATTTACTTCTTTAACTGTTAAGTTTACTAGCGTTTCCGCGATTTGCTTTACATCAGCCATTTTATTTCAATTTAAAATATTAAACAATAATTAATTAATTTATTATCCTCTTTCTTCAAGAGTTTTAAGAATTCCTGCAATTTTACCACCTTGGCCTTTAAGAGCAGAAATAACGTTTTTAGCAGGACTTTGTAATAATCCAACGATATCTCCAATAAGTTCATCCTTACTTTTGATATTAGCTAGAGTTTCCAAATTATTATCTCCTACGAAAACAGCTTCTTCAATAAACGCTCCTTTAAGAACTGGTTTATCAGATTTTTTACGGAATTCTTGAATGATTTTTGCAGGTACATTTCCAACTTCTGAAAACATAATAGATGTTGGTCCAGATAGAACAGATGACAATAAACCATAGTCAATACCTTCTACTCTTTCAAATGCTTTCTCTAACAAAGTGTTTTTAACAACTCTTAGAGTTACATTTGATTGGAAACATTTTCTACGTAAATTGTTGATTACATCTACAGTTAAGTTTGATGTATCAGCCAAGTAGAAAACACCAGCATTTGCTAATTCTGCAGTTAAATCATCTATGTATTTAGCTTTTTCTTCTCTTGTCATAATTTACTAAGTTTTAAGCTAACACAGATTTAGCATCAATTTGAATACTTGGACTCATTGTAGAACTTACATAGATACTTTTAATATAAGTACCTTTAGCTGCAGATGGTTTCAATTTATTCAAAGCACTTACTAGCTCAGCAACATTATCTCTAAGTTTTGCACCTTCGAAACTTGCTCTACCAATACCTGCATGGATATTTCCATACTTGTCTACTTTGAAATCAATTTTACCAGCTTTAACTTCTTCTACTGCTTTACCAACTTCCATTGTAACTGTACCAGTTTTCGGGTTAGGCATTAAACCTCTCGGTCCTAATACACGTCCTAACGCACCAACTTTACCCATTACAGATGGCATAGTGATAATAACATCGATGTCAGTCCATCCACCTTTGATTTTTTCAATGTAATCATCTAAACCAACATGATCAGCACCGGCAGCTTTTGCTTCAGCCTCCTTGTCAGGAGTACATAATACAAGAACTCTCACATCCTTACCTGTACCATGAGGTAAAGCTACAGTACCTCTAACCATTTGGTTAGCTTTTCTTGGATCAACTCCAAGTCTTACACTTACATCAACAGAAGCATCGAACTTCGTAGTTGTGATATCCTTAACTAAATTACAAGCATCTACTAAGGAATAAGTTTTAGAAAAATCAACTTTTGCTAAAACTTCTTTTCTTTTTTTAGAAATTCTTCCCATTGTTAATACTATTTAGTCTTTGGAGCATCACCTCCTTTGACAGTTACACCCATACTTCTTGCTGTTCCTGCTACCATAGACATTGCTGAATCAATTGTAAAACAATTCATATCAGGCATTTTGTCTTCAGCAATTGTTCTCACTTGATCCCAAGTCATTGTTCCAACTTTGCTTTTGTTAGGCATTGCTGAACCTTTTTTCAACTTGGCAGACTCCATGATTTGAACTGCTGCAGGAGGAGTTTTGATTACGAAATCAAAAGATTTATCACTGTAAACAGTAATAACACATGGTAAAACTTTTCCAGGTTTATCTTGAGTTCTAGCGTTGTATTGCTTACAGAACTCCATGATGTTAACCCCCTTAGCACCTAGAGCAGGTCCTACTGGAGGAGCTGGATTAGCCGCACCACCTTTGATTTGTAATTTAATCAATGCTGCTACTTCTTTAGCCATTTATTTGAATTTATGTAGTCAACGTGGACAACAAAAGGGAAGCTTTATTCAGTTGGTCCACTCCTACGGTTAATATACTATTTAAATTTCCTTTTCTACTTGCATATAGCTCAATTCTAGTAGATTTTTTCTACCAAAAATTTTCACCATAACTTTCAATTTCTTTTTCTCTTCATTGATTTCATCAATTGTACCAGAGAAATTGTTGAATGGACCGTCAATAACTTTAACTGGTTCACCAACAACAAAAGGAATTTTCATTTCTTCTTCAGTTTCTGAAAGTTCATCTACTTTTCCTAGAATTCTATTAACTTCAGAAATTCTCATCGGAACAGGGTCACCTCCTTTTTCAGTACCCAAGAAACCTATAACGTTAGGAATACCTTTAATAACGTGTTCAACTTCACCAACCAAAGAAGCTTCAATCAAAACATAACCAGGTAAGTAAGACCTCTCTTTACTGATCTTTTTACCATTTCTAATTTGAAATACTTTTTCAGTAGGGATTAATACTTGAGCAACATAATCATTTAACTTCAAGCGAGAAATCTCAAGCTCCAAGTATTCTTTAACCTTCTTCTCCTTACCACTAACAGCACGAACAACGTACCATTTCTTCTTGATATCGCTCATTGATTAATTAATTAAACATGTGATAAACAAATCCCATTAAGCCTTTCCAAGCAGATTTTGATTCTCCTGATATACCAAAAGAAAAATCCATCAAAAATATTAACATAGCAAAAATTACAGAAGCAACTACTACTATTATAGTGTTATTCTGTAACTCTTTCCATGTCGGCCATGAAACATTATGTCTCATTTCATTGACTGTTTCGTCAATATACTCTTTAAATTTAGACACAGTATGTATTTTATTTGCACGGGCGGTAGGGTTCGAACCCACGACCAATGGTTTTGGAGACCACTACTCTACCAGCTGAGCTACGCCCGTGTATAGGGAGGCCGAAGCCTCCCATTGGTTAATTATCCAACGATTTCAGTTACCTGACCAGCACCTACAGTTCTACCACCCTCACGGATTGCAAAACGTAAACCTTTATCCATAGCAACAGGAACGATCAATTTAACATTGATAGTTACGTTATCACCTGGCATTACCATTTCACGACCATCAGTTAAGAAGATTTCTCCTGTAACGTCAGTTGTACGGAAATAGAATTGAGGACGGTATTTGTTATGGAATGGAGTGTGACGACCACCTTCTTCTTTTTTCAATACATAGATCTCAGCTTTGAAATCAGTGTATGGCTTAACAGAACCTGGTTTAGCGATAACCATACCACGTTTAATTTGAGATTTCTCAATACCACGTAATAATAAACCTACGTTATCACCTGCTTCACCTCTATCTAAGATTTTACGGAACATCTCAACCCCTGTACAAGTAGAGTTTAATTTCTCTTCACCCATACCTAAGATTTCAACTGCATCACCTGTGTTAATTACACCAGCTTCAATTCTTCCTGTTGCTACAGTACCACGACCTGTAATCGTAAATACGTCTTCAACTGGCATCAAGAATGGCTTATCAACGTCACGTGGAGGTAATTCGATATAAGTATCTACAGCTTCCATTAATTCGTCAACTTTAGCAACCCATTGAGGCTCACCATTTAATGCACCTAAAGCAGATCCTTGGATAACTGGAGTATTGTCACCATCATATTTGTAGAATGATAATAACTCACGGATTTCCATCTCAACTAACTCTAATAACTCTGCATCATCAACCATATCTACTTTGTTCATGAAAACAACCATTCTAGGAACACCTACCTGACGACCTAAAAGGATGTGCTCACGAGTTTGTGGCATTGGTCCATCTGTAGCAGCAACTACAAGGATAGCACCATCCATCTGAGCAGCACCAGTAACCATGTTTTTCACGTAATCCGCGTGACCTGGACAGTCAACGTGAGCATAGTGACGGTTTAATGTTTCATACTCGATATGAGAAGTGTTGATAGTAATACCACGTTCTTTTTCTTCAGGAGCGTTATCGATTGAAGAGAAATCACGAACAGCAGCAAGACCTTTAGACGCTAATACGCTAGAGATAGCTGCAGTTAATGTTGTTTTACCGTGGTCAACGTGACCAATAGTTCCGATGTTTACGTGTGGTTTGGAACGATTAAAACTTTCTTTAGCCATTGTGCTTGTTTAGTTTTTAAGTTAAAAAATAATTGCCATGTTACAAATATACAAAATTTCACCCATATAATGGATGAATATCTGCACGAGCCAATGACGAGATTTGAACTCGTGGCCTCTTCCTTACCAAGGAAGCGCTCTACCCCTGAGCTACACCGGCATTAAGTTCTTAAAAATTTGAGCGGGAGACGAGATTCGAACTCGCGACCCTCAGCTTGGAAGGCTGACGCTCTACCAACTGAGCTACTCCCGCTTATAATAATAAATTCAATGATTGTGGGGGTAGATGGACTCGAACCAACGATACCGTGAGGTGACAGATTTACAGTCTGCTGCAATAGCCACTATGCGATACCCCCATTAAGTTAATGTGAGCCGGTGGAGGGACTCGAACCCCCGACCTGCTGATTACAAATCAGCTGCTCTAGCCAACTGAGCTACACCGGCGCATTGAATATTTGGTAACAATCTTTTAAAGAACGATTTCTTTTCCGTTTTTCGGTGTGCAAATATACACATGATTTTCTTATCTCCAAAAGTTTTTTTGATTTTTTTTCAAAAAAAATGAGGCTTAATGCAGCCTCATTTTATAATATATTGTTTTTCAAATATTAAGAAACTTTCTCTTTTTCTTTCAAAACTTGTTTTCTCAATGCTTCTGATGATAAATCAATCGCTTCTTCAAAAGACTTAGCTTGTTTCTTAGCAAACAATTCCTTTCCCGGAAGATGTAATTTAATCTCTCCAATCTTATTTTCAACATCAGTAGTATTATCTAATCTTAAAAATACTTCTGCTGTTACTATATGATCATTGAATAAGTTCAACTTTGAAACTTTTGATTCTATGTAATCAATTAATTTTTGGTCAGCTGTAAAATGAACTGCTTGCACTTTGATATCCATAACTCTTCATTTTTTCTGCCCTCTAGGGTGGGCTTGTGAATAAATATTGTTTAATTGCGAAAATGAATTGTGAGTGTACACTTGGGTAGCTGATAAATTTGCATGACCCAATAAATCTTTTAATACTTCCAACCCTGCACCATTATTCATCATGTGAGTTGCAAAAGTATGTCTTAGAACGTGTGGACTTCTCTTTTCTAAATTCGTCTCCGAACTAAGATAAGTATTTATAACTCTATAAACAAGTTTCTCATATATTTTTTTTCCATTATCAAGAATAAAAAGGGTGTCAACATCAGTGTTTACAGCATTTCTATGCAGAATATAATTTTGAATTTGACGATAAAATATCTCTGAAATTGGAATAATACGCTCTTTATTTCTTTTTCCCAATACCTTTATTGTATCATTTGAAATATTAGAAAGTTTCAAATTTATCAATTCAGACAACCTCACCCCTGTTTGATACAACATTTCAATAATTAACCTATTTCTTACTCCAGTAAAATCCTCTTGAAAATATT
>JBILUY010000383.1:0-2849 GCA_044370735.1 Crocinitomicaceae bacterium
CATATGCATTGGTATCTCTGTTGAAAGTCGTAGTGATCGGCTTGCCGTTAGCATCTGTAAGTGCACCAACAGCCAAATCAGGACTCTGATTACCAGGCCCGTTGTTGATTCGGTCACCAGTGCTTACACTCGAAGTTTGTTGTGGAGCAAAAATGATATTCTGAGCATGCTTCATAGCTTCTTGTGTAGTAGCACTGCCCTTAGCCTTCATGCCTGTTGTGGTGATCTGACGCTCACCAACCTTTTCAACGCTCTGTTGAGTGCCGTCAGTTGAGGCAGCTTGCTCCCAGCGCAGCATATCGTTAGCGCGTTTTTGTGCCATTGCTCCAAACGGATTGTTTGTTGACTGTTGATTCCCAGCAGCAACAGACAGATCATCAGCACCAGCTGAAAATGCTGATAGTCCAAGCAAGTTTTTCAAGCTTGTTTTAGTGTCGTCGTATCGTGCGCTTTGCTTACTTGTTGTGGTTTGAGCTAGTTGATCGCGTTTTACATTAATACCACCAGCATCGTACTCGTAACTGGCTTGTCCACGTTGCGATACTGATTGATTCACGCCAACTTGATTTCTGTCTTTGTCGGTTACCGACGCAGAGATACGACTACTTGTTGGTGTAGTTGGGGCTGTTGTTGCGGTTGCAGGCTTGCCTGCTGCTGTTGTTCCGGGTGCTTCTGTTGTAGGCGTCAACTGATTACCTTTAGCAGCAGCTAGTTCGGTAGCCATTTTGACGGCAAGCATACCAATGCCAGAAAGATCTTTCTTAGGTGTGTTTTGTACCTTTTGGACAAACGCATTGACACGGCTATCAACGTCATTATTAAAAGCTGCACGACGACCAGGATTGTCAAGAATGTCTGGTTGATTTTCGCCAATACCACGAGTTATGAGAGCCATATCTTCTGTTATTGCCCCTAGATTTTCACCGTTGGGGCCCACATTTGACACGTTAGCATTGGCAATATCATTGGCGTATTGTTCTTCATCGTTAATAACGCTTGTCGTAGAACGTACACCACCCTCACGGCTCATGTCTTGATCGCCCATCATGCCACCAAGAGCAGAGTAATAGGCGTTCCTTGCTTGCTCATTATCAAACTCATAACCTTGATCGGTCATGGTAATATTGCCTTTAGGCAATAATCCTGCTTCTTGCTGCAAACGCATCTTTGCAGCTTGAGCACCTTTAGCCGCTTGCATCTTTCGTCGGTATTCGACGTTCTGCGAAAGATTGTTGAATAGCTGGCGAAAGCCCTCATTGCCTAACGTATTGTCGGCACTATCGGTTGATGGAGCAAAGCTATACTGTGGCATAGTCGTTTAGAAGTTTTGATTGCGGTTCATGAGAAACGGAAGCACTGGACGCACACTATTAATTAGCGTCATTCCCATGTTGTATGGATTGGCAAATGGGTTGATGCCTATTGCTGGTTGTGCTGCTGCTGGTGGTTGAGCTACGGGTTGCTGTACTGGTTGTTGTACGGGTGCTTGCTGTGGCCGATTCATTGGCCCAACAAAATCCTGTGTTTGTGTAACGTCGCCTTCACCAGTTCCTTTGTCGCGATCATTGATAGAAGCAAAAAGATTGTTGGCAAGGTTTGACCCACCAAGTACACCTGCTAGTCCTGCTTGCAAAGCATTACCAAGAGGGTTGATGTTCTGCTTTTGACGGTCAATGTAGTTGACGTTCTGAGACAGTGCCGCTTGGCTGTTAGCAATCGATTCCGACTGCCGGATCTTGTTGGCATTGTCCTGATACGCTTGCTGGGTAATGCCAGAAAGCTGTTGAGCGTATGGAGCTGCCGCTGCTTGAGACGCCTGTGACATAGCAATGCCAGCACCTTGAGCGTTGCCAAAATCTCCACTTGATGCCATCTGTCCAGCAGCGGCATTGAGCGCACTACCCGTAGCAGCAGAAAGCGTTGAGTTGACATCCTGCCTAGCTCGCTGCGCCGTAGCGTAGGGGTTCTGAAGCTGGTTAGCTTCGTTAGCGCGTTCTAGTTTGGCATTGGCAGAACGGTTGTAGTCCTCTTCAAGACGAAGAAGCTCTCGTTGCTTTTGTGCTTGTTGGTAGGCATTAAAACCACTAACAAGTCCTCCAACGCCAGCACCAATAATTTGACCTAGCATGATTATACCTCAGTCGATGGGGGTAATTCTAGTTGTTTTGGAAGAAACGAAAAGACAACCTTGTGAACAATGAACTCTGCATTGTACTTTTTGCAAAGATTTTCAATGTGTGTGGACAATTCTGCGGTTGCCTGATCCATTGGATCGATTGTTTCATCCGTTTCGGATGGTTGGGATTGCAGTTCTTGGCTCATAATGGCCTCATTTTATGAATGGAGTTGTGATGTTGCAATATCGCAACACCGTAAAAGTAAAAACGGGGATCTGGTTTTGCCAGTCCCCGTTTACAAATCTGTTGTTTTATAGCTCGTTTTGATTACCGCGCATTGTTGTTAGTGTTTGATACATCATATTCTCAAACTGTATTGCGTCAGTTTCGTTTACGTCTCGACCTATGACATGCTCAAAGGCATGCCACCATTCGTGCAAAAACGTTTTAAGCTGATCCGATGTAGAAATAGGTTTGCCGTTGATTGTAGCCGCTATTCGGATAATGCGTTTTTCAAAGTCACACTCACCAAAACCACCAATAGGTTTTTTAGCTATAACAACTTTCCATAAATCACCAGCCAATCTAAATGATTTAGGAATCGTCACCGCACCACCCCATTGATGATTGTGCGATTGTTCACGGCGAATGTTCCGTCGCCCTCCAGTTGCACCGTAGCGAACCCGTGATTCCAGCCGTTTCTAGGCGCGTAGTGAGGGTTCAAATCGCATA
>JBILUY010000341.1:0-2847 GCA_044370735.1 Crocinitomicaceae bacterium
CGAAGAAAAGCTTCAACTCTTCTTCCGAACGCTCCGAGACGAGCAACGACAGACTGAAGCACTCAAGATTGCTGCGTGAGTCCACATCAATCAGCTCCGGTGCGGTTCACTTTTGAGGCAATACGGATCTCATACCGACTCGCTGTGCGCGGGCCTTAGATTTAATTTACTCAGCCAAGAAACCGTGAAGCGGTGCACCAAAGTGCCGTGATTCGAACTTCATATATTTGAAGAAATACAAGGGGCTGGAATGGGGCCGTTAGACGGCCTGACCGACTTACTCAAAAACCGGGATGCCGCCTCTTTTCATTGCGAAGGCCAAGCACAAAATTGAGCTGCCGGCCCGCGACGTTTTCATACGTGAAGAAACTCTTGTTGAAGTCGACGTCGATGATGAGCCGCCATCTCCTTCTCGACTTTCCGGTCAGTGGCAGATCGAGTCCAGCCCTCAAAATCCAATCAAAGTAATTCGGAAATCCGCCATTAATGCAGTAATCCGCATAAGTACCTATCCCAAAATGAAGCCATCGCTCCGGGAGGAACCGGATTTGCACCGGGATATGCTCGATTTCCGCAGTCAGGGTATCGTTGGCGGCCGCCCCAGTGGATGCTGCGATTCAAATAGTGGGCTCGCAGGTTGAGCGACTGGCGCGTGCCGAGATCCTGCTCCACGCCGAGACCGTACCCGAACTCGGGCGAACCCCAAGATGCGCGAATGGTGCCGCCTGAGGTGTTGCCTAGGATTGCGGGCGTGAGCGGGACCCCACTCAATGCGGTGAGGTGCCAGCGTCGGAGCGGGGACTCCGCCGGCACTTGGGCCGAATCGAACTCTGCGTTGAGGAGCGCAGTCACCAGCGCATACGAAACCGCAATGAAATTCCCGTTCAACAAACCGCGCATTTGAAATCCATCATAACCATGGTTCTGGTCGGGATCAATCACCAGGCCCAATTCAACCCTTCACCAACTGGGGCCCGGCAGCGCACCACCTTGGATTCAGCGGGTGGTTGGCTCGTGATATATCTTTCAAGGTTTCGCATCGTAAAACACTGAACGCCGCAACCATTGGGCGCGGATCGACCACTCCGCGATGATCTGGCATCCCCCCTGCGATCAAGTGCCCCTTGATTTGAACGCGATCGCCCCTGCGAAGTACCGCAAGTTGTTCAGCCGGACAGAATGGCAATCGCACTCTCACACCAACCCCGTAACCATCGGTGAGGAGCGAATCTTCATAGCGCTGACGAAAATCATGCACGACCATATGCAACTCGAAACCAATGGCTACCGGGACGGGTTCGCGAGTCAAAAATCCTGCAAGCGACACAAAATTATCGGGTATAGGCATGGAGTCCCTCGAGGTTGGTTCTGGATAAAAGTCTGATCCTTGGCGCGGCTCACAGAAGCAGGAGTCGCGCCAACCGTCAAAGGCGTCCAAATCCCCGCACATAGGGCACGCTCGGAAATCGAACCCCTCAGTGTGGGGAATTCCCGACAGCAAGTGTGGAACCCAGTCTACAGTCAGCGTTTCCCCGGAAGGGGCAGGCGCATCGAGTTTCAGACTCGGTAAGAGCCGAGATCTCGGGTAAACTTCATGCCATGCCGAAAGAGACCCGAATCGCTCTCCAGTTTGCCATGAGGATGGAAGCCGCCCCGACCCTCAAATTAGGACGGTTTCAAAAGGTCCCGGGTTTCGAGCCTAGCCCGTTTGGTTTTGAATTTTACGAGGGCCGCCATCTTGAGGGACACCCCCTTGTCGTCGGTGTTGCGGGTCTGGACCCAAGAGATCAGGTGGACTCGATCGGCACCCTTTCAGCCGGGCTTTTAGCTCAAGAGCTCCTGACCCGCTTCCGCCCCACACTCCTGATTAATGCGGGCACGGCCGGCGGTTTCCACTCTCAAGGAGGGGCCATTGGTGACGTATATCTGGGGCAGTCGCCCGCCGTGTTTCACGATCGCAGAATCCACCTCCCCGGAAATTTTCCGCGCTACGGTGAGGGGCACAGAAAAGTGCATCACGATGCCCGGATCGCAGAACTGCTGGGATTGAAATCCGGAATCGTTTCTACGGGAGACTCCTTGGACTGCACGGCCGATGATCTGAAGCACCTTCTGCGCTTGGGCGCATCCGTGAAGGAAATGGAGGCGGCCGCCATCGCGAGAGTCTGCGAGGCTTATGATACGCCGCTTATTTTACTGAAGGCCATTACTGATATCGTCGACTCTCATCCGGAGCTCGAAGGAATCTCCACCGAGGAGCAATTTCTCAAAAACTACGCTTTGGCTGTTCGTAATCTCACTGAAAAACTATCGCTTCTGGTGAGCTACACCTTTTCCGGGGCCATTCCATGTTGATCTCCCCGTCTGGCGGGCTGCTCTACCACGCCAAAGCCATCAGATATCACAGCACTCTTTGGGGGCCATTTCGCGCCGACATCGAGCATTGGCTGCGATTTGCGTGGAATCCCGATCGGAATCGCCCCCTTGTCTTGATTGGGCCGAGCGCCGGGTGGTGTCTCCCCCTTGCATACCTAAGGGAATTCAAATCGATCCGGGCCTATGACCCGGACCCCCTGGCGCTTTGGTTCTTAAAACGGCGCCTCAAACACCCCTCCCTCAAGGTCCAGGTCCAGGATGCAATAGGAATTCGCACGGATCCCGTCGGTGCACCACTCAGGCCAATTATTGAAGAATCGAAGCGGGATGGGGCCTCTATTCTATTCTGCAATCTCTGGGGGCAACTCTATTTGGACGACGGGATCGAGGAATTGCTCCCGAGGTGGCGCCGAGAGCTGGAAACGCTATTAGAAGGTCAAAACTGGGCGAGTTTCTTTGACCGGGTCTCGG
>JBILUY010000284.1:0-2846 GCA_044370735.1 Crocinitomicaceae bacterium
CTCTTCCTGCTGAAGGTGAAGGGAACGATATTTTGATGTCTTCTCCTACATTGTATTTTTCTTTGTCACACGCAAAATTCAACATAGAAGCATTTTTATTTTCGTTTCTATTACCTCTGCTCCAATAAGGCCAATCAAGCGAAACTATTTTTCCTGTTTGGTGATTACTTTTAGGATCTGTAACCGTTATTAAAAAACGTCCATAATCAGGGTATTTTATTCCAAAATTGAAATGTCCTTTGCCATTCGTAGCGTCGATAGTGGTGTCTTTTACTAAAAATGTTGAAGATGTCCCATTAAAATTCGTATAGTTTTCATCACTGCGTTCATACCACCATTTCCATTCTAATTTATAGATTTTCACCTGTAAATTTTGGGCGTTAGCGATTTTACCATTTTCGTCTAAAGAAACCACGTCAAATCGATGTTGTTTTCCTGTTTCGAGTGTGTTGTCATAATTATCACTTGATGGAACAGATAAACCAACGTAACGATTAAAAGGTGAATACTGACAAACTTTACGATCCGTACTGAAATTACCTCCTTGTTCAAATACTTTTGTAATAAATGCTACGGAAACTCTTCCAGGAGCTTCTTCACAATGTTTTAGCATAGATGAGAATTTAGTTTTACCGTATTGATTTAAATTACCTTCGAAAATCTGTTGATCGTTGACTTTTAGTTTTCGCATTGGTGAATCAAAAGTATAACCTTTATATCCAGTAAATGAAGTTTTTGTTGATGATATTTTAACACCAATTGTCGTTCTTAAATTTTTTGCTAACGCACCGTGAAGCCATTTTACTTGCATTGAGACACTGTCTTTAGCGGTTGATTTGAGTATGGATCCTTCGTCTAAATCCATATATATCTTCAAGCGATTAGGTTGTATCGCCTCAATTTTTAAATTCTTTGTAAATAAGCGATTACCAACTTTTACTTTTACGCAATAATTACCTGTAGGAGCATCGTATTCCGTTTTTGTTTTGTAGGAATAAATTCTACCCAAATGATTGTTCGTTGTGTATTCGTGTATTTTCTCCCCAGAAGGATCGAATAAGGCAAAATGTATCGGATGTTTGTCTGGGAATTTATTCAGTTTGTCCTCGAGAATAAAATTAACGAACAGGGAATCGCCCGGTCTCCAAACACCTCGTTCGGTATAGATAAATCCTTTTAGTCCCCGTTGGGCTTTATCTCCCTCAATGTCAAATTTACTTAACGAATTTGATTGTTCGTCCATCAGCTTAAGGTAGCCTCGTTGTTTGCCATATTTTGCGATTAAGAGAAATGGTTTTTGAGTTAGGGTAACATCACACATCCCGTTTTCATCGGTAATACCTTTTGCTAATGTTTGTTTGATATAGTCATAGTAGGTAATCTCAACGTTTTTTAACGGTTGAGTTGTAACCATATCTGAAACGATAGCGTGTGCTTTTTTGTGAGCATCAATTTTACAAATTACTCCCAAGTTTGAAGCTAAAATATTTCGACCTACAGCCAATCCATCATAGTAGTCGTCTTCACACGGACTGCCATTCGAAGAATAATAATACCAAGTGTCATAACCACCACCAAATCCATAGCCTTCCCAGTTCTCCTCACTCCAATCAGGATCTTTTTCTTCCTCCTCTTCTTCGTACTTAATTTCGTTATTTACCTCTTTTGGATCGCAATCACACAAAGCATATTCTCTTTTTGTCTTGATACATACTCTATAAATTGCTCCAGGATCCGGAGAAATAAGTTTATTTAAATCTATCACGTGGCTATTCCACGCTTTTAAATTCATTTTTTTGTCATAGTCAAGTTTGACCATTTTTTCAGCAATGACTTTTCCAAATCGAGTAAGGTTGTCGTTGCCATTTAAGTTGTTTACTTGTAAAAAGTGATGAATATTTGGTTCTAAAATTTTGATAATTCGAACGTCAACAGCATTGATGCCTATAGCTTCGAAAGGAAAAATTAAACCATTTGAATTTGGTAAAATACTTCCATTTCCTTTAATACGGAGCATTGGTTTTGCTTCTTCAAATTCTAATTCAGTAGAATAGCCTTTCTTAATTTTTCTACCAGCATAATTTAGAATTCCTGTATTTACTTTCAGCGTTCGATTTCCAACAATTCTATTCGGTAAAAATGCAGTAATCTTATTGTCTGAAATCGAAAATGTTAAATTTTCAACTCCCTCTAATTGAATAATTCCATCCAGGTATTGTAATGGATGTAAAGGCTCTGAAAATGTAATTTCAATGGATTGATCTCCATTGTCTTCAACGTTACACGATGAAACAGAATAATCGTTCAACGAAGGAATAGTCACTTTTCTAGATCCACGACTGATGGAATTTATCGGGCTACCATCCCAAGAAATGATTACTTCTTCTTCATTGTCAGTACGAATAACACTGTCGACATAAATGTTATAGGTGTTTTCTTCATAGTATTCTTCAACTCGTATTGGTAGGTTTTTGTTGTTATAGCTAGCCTTTACGATAGATCTAACCATACTGGTATCTTCTAAATCGGTTGTTTTTAACTGAAAATTCAAATACAATCCTGTTCGGTTGTAATAATCATAATAATTGATTTCAGGATCTGTAAGCTCAACCTTTTGTGCGTAGGTTGCAAATTGAAACACAAAATCTTCATAACCATCTTTCACTTTTGCTACTTTATCTAATTCAAAAGTGGCAGTATATAACTGATTAGAAGGAAGCGATTGATTTGGAGTAAACTCAATAGTACGATTATTTATCCAATGAATTTCCCCTTCAATTTCTGGTTCAAATTCAATAATATCTTCCAATAAAGTAGAATCTGGGAGCGTGCTTAATTCGTTACTT
>JBILUY010000084.1:0-10686 GCA_044370735.1 Crocinitomicaceae bacterium
TTTTCATTGCGATACGGTACAAACTGTTGGACATTTACCACTCGATCTGAAAGTATTAGATATTGACTTCATTACCTGTGCAGCACATAAATTACATGGTCCAAAAGGAGTTGGTTTTTTATATGCCAATAAAAAAAATAAAACCCAAGCATTTATTCAAGGTGGTTCTCAAGAGAGAGGATTAAGAGGTGGAACTGAAAATGTATATGGGATAGCAGGAATGGCTAAAGCCATTGAGTTAGCTTGTGATGAAATGGAAGAGCATAAAAATCATGTACAAGGTCTGAAAAGTTATATGATTGAGGAATTGAATAAAACCTTTTCAGACATGCATTTTCACGGAGAAATTGATCCAGAAAAAAGTCTATATACAGTTTTAAATTGTTGTTTTCCAAAATCTGAAAATCAGGGACTTTTATTATTTTCATTAGATTTGAAAGGAGTAGCTTGTAGTGGAGGTAGTGCTTGTACATCAGGAGCAAACATTGGTTCACATGTACTTCAAGGTATAAATGCAGATTTAAATAGACCGAATGCACGATTTTCATTTTCAAGGTTTACAACGAAAGAGGAGATTGACTATGCTCTTGAACAAATAAAATCAATTTACAAGATTTAAAATATTCAAAAAATGAGTAAACACATTCTATTTCTTTGTTCATGGTATCCAAATCGAGTAAGACCAACTAATGGAAACTTTATACAAAAACATGCTGAAGCGGCAAGTTTATTTCATAAAGTTTCCGTCATCACAATTCAACCAGATAGTCGTGTTACTAAAATAGAATTAGATATAAAACAAAAAGATAATTTACAAACTATAATTGCTTATATTCCAGTAAAAAACAACCCTTTATTTAAATATCTCACTTACAATAAAGCCTTAAAATTAGCTTCTCAAAAAGCAGAATTAGAATTTGGAAATTTTGAAATCATTCATTTGAATCATCTTTTTCCATTAGGTTATCTCATTAAAAACACAAAACTTCCATTAATAATTAGCGAACATTATTCAGGTTTTACATTAGAAGACAAGCTAGATTCAAAACAAAAGAAACTTACTAGTAAATTATTTTTAAAAGCAAAAAAAATAGTTGCCGTTAGCGATTTCCTTAAAAATAATTTAGCAAACTATGTAAATAACACTGAAAAATTAGAAGTGGTTGGTAATGTAGTTGATACTACAATTTTTAAACCGATTGAAAAGGTAGAAAAAGAAAAAGTTCAATTTTTACATATCTCAAATGGTGATGATGCTGCTAAGAACGTAAATGGTATTCTCAAAGCAGTAAAACAACTTACTGAAATCACAAAAAACTTTTCAATGACTTTTGTTTGTGATGGAGATATGAAATTGATGAATGAAAAAGCAAGGGAACTAGGGATTTATAACAATTTTGTTTTTTTTAAAGAAGGACAAAAAACAGAAGAAATTGCGTCATTACTCCAGCAATCTGACGCCTTAGTAATGTTTAGTAATTACGAAACTTTTGGTATCGTTTGTGCCGAAGCATTAGCTTGTGGAACTCCTGTTATAGCAACAGAAATACCTGCTACCAAAGAACTTGTAAATGAAAACAATAGCATCTTAATCGAAACTGAAAATGTAGAAATGTTAACTAGTGCATTAATTTCATTTTTAGAATTACCATTAAAGTTAGATACTGAATTAGAATATAATCATATTAAAGAAAAATTTTCAAAAGAGGTTATCGCTGAAAAACTAAACCGAATTTATCAAAACTGTACTGTTTAATGGATTTTATCTTCGTAGAAAATAATGAAATAGATAAAGTTAAATGGGATGAGACAATAGAAATTTCACCTAATGGAAAAGCATATGTTTACTCATGGTATCTTGATGCTGTTTTTCCTAATTGGTCTGCTATTGTAACAGAAGACTATTCCATCATTTTTCCCATTACCATAAATTCTCAATTGGGGGTTTCATATTTCTTTACTCCTATTTATGCGATGCAATTAGGTGTTTTTTCTCGAATTGAAACTACAATTAAAGAAGAGGAAGAAATTTGGAAAATAATTCAAAAAAAAACAAAAGCAATCGATTTGAGTTTACATAATGACAGTAAATTCATTCCTAAAAAAGGTATCATTCTTCAAAAACAGTGTCAAATTGTTAACCTTAATAAATCATACGACCAAATTCAATTCGATTATAATTCCAACCTGAAAAGAAATTTAACAAAGGCCACAAAATTAAACCTAAAAGTCGGTGAAAGTAAGAACATCGAAAATGTCATCTATCTCTTTCGTAATGGTCGAGGAAATAAATTAGAAGAGTTAAAAGAAATTCATTACAACAACCTAAACAACCTAATAAATAATGGATTAAAAGCAGGGAAAGTTAAAATTTATGAATGTTATGAAGACCGAGAAATAATTGCATCTGGCTTTTTTAGCATTTGTAATAACCGTATTATTTACCACAAAGGAGGTGCGAATCATAAAGGTAGAAAATATGGAGCCATGCATTTAATTATAGATCACATATTAAGAGAGTTCGCTGGAACTGGTATGGTTTTTGACTTTGGAGGATCCTCCATTGAAAATGTTAAAAAATTCAATTTAAACTTCACTAAAGAAGAGTATATTTATCCAGTTTACAAAAAAAGTAACTTAGTCCTACAGCTATTGAGGAAAATCAAACATAAAATTACATAAGCAAAGAAAAATCTTCTATTCCAATTGTTCTTTCAACAGTAAACCCTTCTGCATACCTTACCCCTATAGCTCTTCCAAATTCAGCCATTCTTCCAGAAAGGAAATCTAAAAAATCTTTACCCGAAATTGGGGTTTTAGGTCCATCTTGCCCTTCTTGAAAAAATTGTGTTTTATAAGCTAAAATTGCTTCCATTTTTCTATCGTAAAATGGAGATACATCAACAACTAAATCTGGTTTTATATATCTATCTTGAATATAATGAAGTACCATCCTTGGTCTATGCGCATCTTGTTTATTTGTTTCAAAAAACGTCTTAACCTTGATTAAACCTGCTAAAAAACATGCATCAGAGACAAGTTTACTCGCTCTAGCGTGATCAGGATGTCTATCTTCAATTGCATTTGCAAGTACTATTTCAGGTTGAAAATATCGAATTTGTTCAACTATCTTCAATAAATTTTCTTCATTTTGCTCAAAAAATCCATCTGCTAAACCAAGATTAACCCTTGCTGTTAACCCCATAATTTTAGCAGCTTCACTTGCTTCTTGTTTTCTTGTTTCTATATTCCCACGAGAACCTAGCTCTCCTCTGGTTAAATCCACAATAGCTACTTTTTTACCTTGAGCGATATGTTTCATCAATGTTCCTGATGCTGAAAGCTCTACATCATCTGGATGAGCAGCAAAAGCTAAAATATCAACTTTAGAAGTTTTCATATAAATGGATTATATTTCAAAGGTACGTCTTTTTTATTTTCAAGTTAATTGTTGAAATAAAATAAATGCTCCCATTATCAGAATAAACCAACCGAAAATAGGCTTTAATTTTTCACCTGAAATTCGTTCTGACATTTTGATACCGATAAATATTCCTGATATTGCCATAATTGAAAAGATAAACATATGCCCCCAATCAATACGACGAATTCCATGATTATCAAATGCAAATCCTAAAATAGAATTGATGGTTATAATCATTAAAGATGTAGCTGCAGCATTTTTCATTGGTAATCTCCCCCACAAAACCAACGCAGGAATAATCAAAAATCCTCCACCTGCCCCCAGCATACCTGTCACTAGACCTACTACTAATCCGCCTAAAATTAACTGTGGATTTTTTACCTGATCATTTTGGTTCACCTCGTTAAATGCTGGTTTCTTAATCATAGAATAAGAAGCTAACATCAAAATAATTGAAAAAACACCTAAAAGTAAATTGTCTTTTGTTAAATGAAATGAACCTAAATCAACTAATTCATTCGGAATGGCAGGTAATATAAATCTTCGACTGACAAAAATGGAAATAACGGAAGGTAAACCAAAAAGTAGGACAAAGTTCCATGCAACTCGTTTTTCCTTTATTTGTTTAAAAGAACCGAAAAGGCTTGTTAAACCTACAATAAATAAAGAATATGTAGTAGCCAAGGTTGCATCTAATTGAAACAAAAAAACCATAATCGGCACTGTCAATGCTGAACCACCCGCACCTATCAACCCTAGGGTAATTCCCATTAACAAACCACGCAAGTACCCGATAAATTGATAAAATTCCATAAAACAAAGGTAATCATAAATAAAATGGTATTTCAGTTACTTTAGTTACATTGATAATTGACAAATTGTCAGTATTTTCGTTTGGTATTAGATTTGACATAGTTATCAAAACAATTTAAAAGAAAATGAAAAAATCAAACATTATTCTACTTTCTATAGTAGGTTTAGTAATTGTAGTATTTATGATGTATCGTTCTTCGTATAATACTGCTGTTCGTTTACAAGAAACAGTTGATGAATCTTGGGGAAATGTAGGTGCGAGCTACCAAAGAAGAGCCGATTTAATTCCACAATTATTAGCTACTGTGAAAGGTGCAGCCAAAAATGAAGGAGATATCTTAAAATCCGTAACGCAAGCTAGAGCTGGAATTGTAAATGCTAAAACACCAGAAGATATGGAGTTAATGGGCAAAAAAATCAATACTGCCATCAATTTAGCTTTTGAAGCTTATCCTCAAATTCGTTCTACTGATAACTTCAGTGCATTACAAGCTCAATTAGAAGGTACTGAAAATAGAATAAATAAAGCACGTCAAGACTATAACGAAACTATTAAGACATACAATACACATATCCGTGGTTTCTTTAATAGTATATTTTTAAATGCAGCTACTTTCCCTAAGAAAACACCTTTTGCTGCTGCAGCAGGTACTGAAGTTGCACCAACAGTTGATTTTTCAAAATAACCTGATATCAAGGCGGTTTCAAACCGCCTTTTGTTTTTAATATGAGCACACAAAAATTCTTTTCCGAAATTCAACAACAAGAGATTATTCAATCAATTGAAAATGCTGAATTAAATACTTCTGGTGAAATTCGCTTACATGTTGAAGATACTTGTAAAATTGACCCTGTAAAAAGAGCTATTGAAGTTTTTGAAAAACTTGGAATGCATGAAACAAAATTGAAAAATGGCGTTTTGTTTTATTTAGCCGTAAAGGACAAAAAAATTGCCATTATCGGTGATAAAGGAATTAATGATGTTGTACCTACCAACTTTTGGGATGAAGTTAAAAATGAAATCATTTCACATTTTAAAAACAACGAATTTTCAAAAGGAATTAGTATAGGAATTGAATTAGCTGGTGAAAAATTAAAAAACCATTTCCCATTTCATTCCGACGATACAAACGAATTAAGCAACGATATTTCTTTCGGAGAATAAAACCATTTTTTTATGTTGAAATCTATTTTCTTACTTTTTTTAGTAACTATATCATTTTCACTATTTGGTCAAAACGGTATTCCGGATGCTCCGAATCCACCAAGATTAGTAAACAATTTTTCTAAAGAATTTCCGGATTTTTTGAGCGCCGATGAAGAACAACAACTAGAAAACAAATTAGTCAATTTTGCTGAAACAACTTCTAATCAAATCGTTATTGTTATTGTAGATGATTTGGCAGGATATGAGCCAGCAGAATTTGCTTACGAATTAGGAGATAAATGGCAAGTAGGTCATGAAAAAGAAGATAATGGAATAGTTATTTTAATCAAACCTACTGGAGGGAAAGGTGAACGAAAATTTTTCATTGCTACCGGTAAAGGTTTAGAAGGTGCTATTCCTGATTATACATGTAGACAAGTTGAAGAAGAAGAACTTATCCCCTATTTAAAAACAGGAGAATATTTCAAAGCACTGGATAACACCACTAATGTTTTAATGAAATTAGCCAAAGGGGAATATAACAGTAATAAATACGCAAACAAAAAGAAAAAAGACAATGGAGCTATCGTTTTCATTGTGATTGCAGTGATTGTTTTTCTACTTTTTATATCCAGTAAAGGTGGACGAGGAAGAGGTGGACGAGGCGGTGGAGGAATGACCTTTGGACCTGGTGGTTTCTTCTTTACAGGTGGTGGTTTTGGAAGCGGTGGATTCGGTGGTGGTTCTTCAGGTGGAGGAGGTTTTGGTGGCTTCGGCGGAGGTGGATTTGGCGGAGGAGGCTCTGGAGGGAGCTGGTAGTTCGAATGATGAATTGTGAATGATTAATGATTAATTGATGCAATATGTTTATGTTTTTACAGGATTGGGAGCGGATGAAACGGTCTTTAAAAACATAAACTTTGGTGAAAACAAAGTAATTTACATCAATTATATAAAACCTTTAGAGAAAGAGACGTTATCATCTTATGCTCAACGATTGACTACACAAATTACGGATGATAACCCTATTTTAATTGGAATTTCATTTGGAGGAATGATTTGCAACGAGATTGGAAAACTCATAAAAACCAACAAAATTATTCTTATAAATTCTGTAACTAATCCCAAACAATTACCAACAACACTTTTAATTATTGGATGTTTATTACTTCCAATAATTCCTACATCTCTTCTTAAAAAAACGCATTATTTCACCTATTTTATTTTTGGTGTTCAGGATTTTCAGAATAAAAAAATCTTATCCGAAATTCTAAGAAAAACAGATATCTCATTTTTAAAATGGGCTTTATTTGCTATTTTAAAATGGAAAACTAGTAAAAACAAAGGATTTAAAAATTTAATCGAAATACACGGAGCAAATGATATACTAATTCCATTAAAAAAGCGTTCTGTGAACTATGTAATACCAAGAGGAGGGCATTTAATGACCTTGGATCATTGTCATGAAATAAATCAAATATTAATAAAAGAGTTAGCTTAACTATGAAATATATAATTGTCCTTTTTTCATTTCTAATTTATTTTAGTAGTATTTCTCAGGGTAATTTTTCTAAAAAACTCGCCGATTCTGCATTTACTCTTACAAAAGATTTTGTGATTTATACACCCAAATATGTGGTTATTCCATATCCCAATGGAGATGTCCCTAAATATACCGGTGTTTGTACTGATGTAGTCATTAGAGCATATAGAAAACTCGGAATTGATTTACAAAAATTGGTTCACGAGGATATGGTAAAAAATTTCAACATATATCCTAAGAATTGGGGAATGAAAAAACCAGATAAAAATATAGATCATAGACGAGTTCCTAATTTAATGACTTTCTTTGGTCGGTTTGGAAAATCATTAATATTATCAAAAGATGGAAAAGATTACAATCCAGGAGACATTGTTTGTTGGAATTTAGGTGGAGGTATCACCCATATTGGTATCGTTTCTGCTATCAAATCAAAAGATGGCCTGCGATATCAAATTATTCATAACATAGGTTATGGTCAAGTGTTAGAAGATTGTCTGTTTGATTACACCATTATAGGTCACTATTCTTACAAAAACTAAAATAAATCGATCAAAGCTTCTTTGGATAGCGATTTCAAAATTGACTCATCCGTCTGAATTAAATCAGAAGCAATTTCTTTTTTGGAAGATTGTAATTTCACCACTTTCTCTTCGATGGTTCCAGGGGTAATCAATCTCACTGCAATAACGTGTTTGTCCTGTCCTATTCGATAACAACGGTCTATCGCTTGATTTTCAACGGCTGGATTCCACCAAGGGTCAACCAAGTAAACATAGTCAGCTTCCGTAAGGTTCAATCCTGTCCCTCCTGCTTTAAGGCTAATTAAAAACACCCTAATATCATCATTTTCTTGAAATTCTTCTACAATTTGTTCTCTGTTTTTAGATTGTCCTGTCAGATAAGAAAAAGGTATTTTTTCGTGTTCTAATTCTACCTTAATCAAATCCAACATACCTACAAACTGACTAAATACTAATATTTTATGATATTTATGTTTCTCTCTGATTTCCTGAAGTAAGACACGAATTTTAGCAGAATCATTTCCATAATATTCTTCTTCATTTAACAAAGCTGGAGAATTACATATTTGTCTCAATTTCGTTAATGCTGCCAACATATACATCGTATCCATAAATTTCTTTTTCGATGAAGATGCCTTCAGGTAATCTCGCATTTCCTTTTTGTAACTTTCATAAACATCCCGTTGCTCTTTCCCCATTTCACAATACAATACCATTTCAGTTTTGTCGGGTAATTCAGTCGCAACCTGTGTTTTGGTTCTTCTTAAAACAAAAGGATTTATTTTACGTTGTAATTCTCTAGATCGTTCTAAATCTTTGTATTTATCTATGGGAATAGAAAAATCTTCTTTGAATTGAGTTTGTGACCCTAATAATCCAGGACAAGCGAAGGAAAATTGTGCATACAAATCAAAAGTGTTGTTTTCAATTGGTGTTCCTGTAATAACAATTTTGTTTCTTGATTTTAATAACCTTACTGATTTATATCGTTGTGAATCTGGATTTTTAATCGCTTGTGATTCGTCTAAAAAGATGTAATTAAAAGAAAATTCTTTTAGATAATAAATGTCAGAAAGTAAAGTTCCATAAGATGTAATGATCACCTCATATTTTTCCAATCCCTTAATAGATTTTTCTCTTTCAGAGCCATATATTGTATGTACTTTTAAACTAGGAGCAAACTTTTTAATTTCTTGTTGCCAATTAAAAATCAATGAAGTAGGTACAACAATCAAATTTGTATTTTTGGTCTTGAGTTTTCGTTGATGCAAAATAAAGGCTATGATTTGAATGGTTTTTCCTAATCCCATATCATCAGCCAAACATCCACCGAAATTAAATTCATCCAAAAAGCATAACCAATTCAATCCCTCTTTTTGATAAGAACGTAATTCGGCATTTAACTCTTTCGGGACCGCTACTTCTTTGATTGATTTAAATGACTGAATTTTTTCTTTTAATGATTTAATCTCTTCTTGTGTTTCAATTGAAAGTAACTCTTTATCATATACTTCATCTAAATAGGTGAAGTTAATTTTCGAAGTGCGAATATGATCTTTAACCACCTCTCCTCCTCGAAAATAATGGGCAAATTTGTTTATCCATTCTTGTGGTAAAATTCCTAGAGTGCCATCATTCAACAAGACAAATTTCGTTCTATTTTTAACTGCTTTTTGTAATTGTTTTAATGGAACCAATTGATTTCCAAAACTAATTTCAATGGATGTATCAAACCAATCAATTCCACTCGTTACGGTCACCCCTACTTTTGCTTTATGCTGATTGTATTTGTTTTCCTTAATAGAATTAAATCCTAGAATAGAATATCCTAAATCTCTCCATTGTTCAAACGCTTCTAAAAACCATCCTTCTTCTAAAAATTTTCGTTTGGACATATAGAAAAATTCCTGTCCTTCTTGCTCTGAAAATTCATAAGATTGTCTTTGAAGTATAGCGATCATTTGAAATTCTTCCTCTGTTTCACGAGTCATCAGGTATTCATCTCCATTACTATCTTTCAAATACACTTGTTTTTTAGAAAGGATTGGTATTTCATATTCACCGTATTTAAAAACGGGAGTTAGCAAAATAAAATCCTCTTCTTCGGATATATATATAATTTTCTCAAGAGTATTTTCTAAAATAAACTCCTTTTGAATTGTTAATGGGGCTTTTTTAATAAATGCATACTCAATGTGTACAGACGGTGTCAAGGGTTCTAGAACTTCCTTATTAAATATTTCAAATTGAGACTGATGAATAATTAACTTTCCTCCTTGTTTTTTGAAATAAACTAAAAATTGCTTCAAAATTGGAGAATCAACAAAATAAAATATTCCATTTTCACCAATAAAATATTCCATTTTTATCCCAAGTTGAGACATCGGAAGTTTTCTTCCTCGAATCAATACTTGAGGCTTCACTTCATAAAACGCATCCTTTTGTTCCACTTTCAATGTAAAATCAATGGGTAGGGATTCAATTTGAATGGGTTCAATCGATGAAGAAGTAATGTTATCTGACTTTTTGTTATTTAATCGATATAGTGGTAAGCCAAGCGGATTAGCAATAATTTCTCGAAGGGCATTGATTTCTACCTTTTGGTTTTCTTCATTGCTTATACGATATCCAGCTAATTGTTTGATGGCAGCATAAAATTTTACCTCTTTTACTTTATCTGCAGACAACATCGCTTTATCCAAAGAAATGATTTTCAACGGATTTTTTATTTTTCCATCCTTGGTTAAATTTGCGCCATATAGTCCTACTTCTAAATATTGATTTTTAGAGGAATAACTGAATACAACAAAATGAAAATCAATCTCTTGTTCTTTAATTGCTTTGAAACTATTTTTATCTTTAGGTATTAACACTTCCCTCAAACGACTTATTGAATTTGAATCAACCGGAACCAATCCTTTTTTCTTAAGTCGAATTTCAAAGTTGTAATAAGTAGGAACCAACTCAAAAAAAACATCTAAATCAGGTTCGTTTTCAACTCCATATTTATAAGCTTCTTTTTGGAAAAGTTTTGTTCTTATTTTTTTATCGAAAAAAGTGCGATACTTATCGTTTTGTGTAATTAAATACAACGTTTGCGCTTGGTGCTCACACATTTTCTCTTTCGGAGAGTTACATCTACAATATAATTTTAAAATGTTCTCTTCTTCGATAAAATCGGCAATCACAGGAGAATTTCGAGTTTGAAAATCAAATCCTAATTCTAAATGGTTCAAAT
>JBILUY010000384.1:0-2840 GCA_044370735.1 Crocinitomicaceae bacterium
AAGGGCGTCGCGGACAATCCGTCGCTCAGCACGGCAGCTGACAACGTCGCTGCGCAGGAGGCCATGGGCCACACCGTGCAGGTGCCGCTCAACGCGGCCAAGTATGGCTTTGCGGCTGGCAAGTACGTCTCCCCGGAGACGTGGGAGGCGTTGGAGCAGATTCCGCTCATGCAGCGCAACGTGCAGGGTTTCGTCGGCAAGCTGATCAACGGCCTCAAGTATGGCCAGACGGTCGGCAACCCCGGCTCGTGGCTGACGAACACCCTAGGAAACCTGCAGAACATCATGATGAGCGGAATGCTCAACCCCTTTGCGTCGCCGCTTCAGCTGGGGCGCGGAATCCGCACATTCGCGCAAGACTACAAGGCGCACATGATGGCTCCGGGCGTCAAGGGTGACGCGCGACGTGACCGGTTCCTGAAGGCGATGGAGTACGGAATCCTCGGCTCGGACTACTCGACGGCGGAGTTCCGCTCTAGTGCCAACATCTGGGCTCGGACAGTCGAAGCTGAAGCCAAACGCTTCGGCGGTCGCGTGGACGGCCTGTCGCTGCTGGGTGACATTGGCGGAGCGGCGAAGTCCGGCAAGGACAAGCTCGCCAGCTACTATGGCGCTATCGACCCCATCGCCAAGTACACGGCGTGGAGCGAGGGCCTGCGGAAGGGCGGCATCAACCCCAGCGATAACAAGTTGAGCCAGATCAACGGACGCCTCAAGGCGGCGCGATTCCTCGGCAAGTCGCTGTACCACCCGGCTCTGACAGACGAACAGGTGACGCAGCGTGTGTTCGAGAAGGCGGCCCGAGACATCCATCTGTCTTTCCCCATGCTGGACCGCGTGGCACCGGCAGTCACGAACATGGCCAAAGGCATCGGCGTCATCAACCCGTACATCAAGATCCGCATGGAGCAGCTGCGCGTGTACGCCAACCTGCCCAAGCGAATGATCGACGACCCCCGCTTTGCGGCCAATCAGCTGGGCTACGCGGCCATCTTCGCGGGTCTGTACTTCGGCGTAAAGGCGGCCCGAGAGCACGCAGGCGTCAGCCAGCAGAAGGTGGACGAGGCGTTCGCCAGTGCGCCGCAGAGCATCCAGCGGTTCAAGCCGGGCGCCCTTGCGACGTGGTGGCGCGACGACAAGGGTCGGCTTCAGTTTGTGGACCTCACTCAGACGTTCGAGCCAATGACCTACCTGCAGGGCGACCCGAACAGCAGCGTCGTCAAGCGCATGCTGACGAACCTTGCCATCTCGCCGGTTGACGGTAGCCTCACGGAGCCGGGCTTGGCGAACATGCTGGCGAGCGGTGGCTTGATGGACCCGGCTTATCGCGAAGCCATGGTGCCCGAGTGGCAGCAGGGCGGCATGCGTCTGATGGGCGACATCGTGGGCCGTCTGGGACCCGGCATCTTCCGCAACACGTACAACACGCTGGAGCGTGGCGGCGTGTTTTTCGAGCCAAAGATGACCAGCCGAGGCCCCAGTGACCCGCAGTCTGGCTTTACGACGGCAATCAACGCGGCCCTCGGCCCTAACCGCACCTTTGCCTTCGGCACTGAGCATGACAAGCAGATGCGCATTCAGGAATCCAAGGGCAAGGCTAAGCAAGCGACTACCGAGTACAAACGGGCAGCGCACATGAACCAAGGACAGTCAACTGGTATACTGACTCTACCTCTGGACAAGGCTGAGGCTCTGGAAAAAGCCAAAGAAATAAGAATCCGGCGGCAGGAAGACCGGAAGGAAACCCTCAAGAAAGTAGGAAAGTAACCCATGAAGACCATTCAACTTCTCGTGCTTCTGGCCGTCAGTCTGTACACCTTCTCGGCCCGCGCTGGTGATGAGCCAGTGGCTCAGATTGCCTACACTGGCACTCAGGGATGCACGGCTGCGCTGGCCGCAAGCACCAGCTTCTCAGTGCAGTGCACGACTGACTGCTACATCCGGGTGACCGCCAACAGCACGACCGGCCCGGTGACTTCAACCACCAGTGTTCAGCTGGCGGCGGGCAAGCTGTATGACGTGGACACTACGCGCACCAAGGTGTTCATCTGCGGCCTGCAGGTAGCAGCTGGCGGCACCATGAAGGTGTTTCGTTACCAGACGCGGAGCAACCCGTGAATCGTATCTCAGCCATTGTCTGCGCCTTGGCGCTGTGTGGCTGCGTCACGGTCACCAAGCGCCCTGTCGTCACCGGCACGCCTGTCCCCGTCCCTCCTCCGGTCACCACACTGGAGGTTGAGGAGCCGGTGCTTCCGGCGGCCGACCACTTCACGTCATCTGAGATTCTTGGCGATGTCACCAAGGTTCGTGCTCAGGTGGTTCCCCGGCAGCCTACCATTCGCCCGCGCATCTTTCGCAGTGAAGGCCCTGTGCGAACTTCGCGGCTGGGGCAGGATGACCTCGCCTTCTTCGAGGCCTTCCCCGCGTCCGGCGCAGGCACCTTCGGCGCATGCAGCACCACTGCCCCCACGGGCGCGAAGGGCGAAACGCTGACCTTCACGCGCGCGTCCCCTGCGACGTGCACACCGGACGGGCTCGCCACCTCGGGCATCGCCACGGGCTCGCTCGTCGAACTGACGAACAACGTCGTCCGTGTCGAACGCGATGCGGCGGGCGTGCTCGGGCTGCGCGTCGAGTCGTCGCGCACCAACTCACTCTTCCGCTTCATCGACTTCGCGAACGCGCTCTGGAGCGATGTCGGCACGCCGACGCTCACCGGCTCGCAGACGTCGCCCTTCTCGGGCACGTACCAGAACAGCGCGGTCCTGTTCGACGACAACGACGGCGCGGCCTTCGAGGGGCGCTCGCAGACCGCCACCGTCACGGCGGCCACCGCGTAC
>JBILUY010000285.1:0-2832 GCA_044370735.1 Crocinitomicaceae bacterium
AATTGAATATCCTTGTTTTTCTACCTCTAATCTTCTTTTTTCTAATTCTGCTGAATTCATAGTAATTCTGTTAGAATTTTGGTTTAACGACCGAACATTTTGTCGTCTTTGTCTTCTCTTGTCTCGTCTTCCACTTGGTATTGTTTACGCATCGGGAAGTAAGGTTGGTCGTCCATATTTAAGATTTTCGTCAAATTTGGATGACCTGTAAATTGAATTCCATAGAAATCGTATGTTTCTCTTTCTAACCAATTTGCTGTTTTAAACAAAGAAGTCACACTTGGAACTTTAATATCAGCCTCTGAAGTATATACTTTGATACGAATACGTTGATTTTGTACCATATCGTGTAATTGATATACCACACAAAACTCTTCTTCTTTTGCGTTATCAGGATATTGAACTCCACACAAAGAAGTCATAAACTGAAATTTGTAATCTTCGTAATCGTATAAGAAAGTCAATACGTTTAATATTTCTTCTTTTTTAACTGTAAAAGTTGGGAAATCAACGATTAACTCTTGTTTTACGATAGCACCACCAAACTTATCTTGTAATGCTTTTCCTATGCGTTCCGTTACGTTTTCCATATTACTCGATTCCGTAAGATGCTAATAACTCGGTATATTCAGGGGTATTTCTTCTGCGAAGCGATTCTTTCCCTACTAATTCTTGAACTTGTAAGATACCATCAATTACTTGTTCTGGTCTTGGCGGACATCCTGGAATATATACATCCACAGGAATAATTCTATCAATACCTTGTAATACACTGTAAGTATCAAAAATTCCCCCACTTGAAGCACAAGCCCCCATAGCAATAACCCAACGAGGTTCTGCCATTTGTAGGTAAACTTGTTTCACAACTGGTGCTAATTTTTTAGAAATCGTTCCCATTACCATTAGCAAGTCAGCCTGACGTGGTGAAAAACTCAAACGTTCTGACCCAAAACGACCTAAATCGTAGTGAGAAGCCATCGTTGCCATAAACTCAATACCACAACAAGAAGTCGCAAATGGCAAAGGCCACAATGAATTTTTTCTTGCTAAACCTACTACTTGGTCCAACGAAGTTGCGAAAAAACCAGAACCTTCGTGTCCGTCTGGTGCTTTAACAATCTTCACTTTTGATTCAACAATATCTTTTTCTGAACTCATCGTTTTGAATTTTTTTATTTATCCTCCCATTTTAGGGCACCTTTCTTCAATACATAGAAGAACCCTAATAATAAAAGACCTATGAATAAGAACATTTCAATTAGTCCGTTTGTTCCCAACGTTTTGAAATTTACTGCCCAAGGGTACATAAATATTACCTCAACGTCAAACAATACGAACAAGATTGCTACCAAGAAATACTTTACCGAGAAAGGTACACGTGCGTTTCCTGATGATTCAATACCACACTCGAACGAATCTAACTTTTTCTTCGATTTTCTTTTTGGTCCTAAAATGTGCGTAGCAAAGATGGTTGTTACCACAAAGCCTAATGCAACTCCAAGTTGAACCAATATTGGTAGGTAACTTGATGGTGTTTCTACTTGCATATTTTAATTTTTTGTTACTTATTAACATTTTGATAGTCAAAAAGAAACTCTATTTTTTTGTGTTAAATCTCACAAGAAGACAGAATTTCCTTAAGAAATCAACCCGCTAAATTATATAACTTTTAGATTTTATTAACATTTTTTGACAATAAATTAACATAAATCACGTTGATTTAGTTTTTCGTTTTTGTCTTTTTACGCTGAATGGCTTTCGTGTAAATATCAAAATCGTGTTTGATTATATCGTAATCTCCGTGATTCATCCATCGTTTTTCTTTTTTAAACTGTTCATTTATAATACTTTTAGATGGATTAAATTTTTTCAATCGGATGTTTGCTAAATCTAAAAACGTATGGATTAAATCGTCTGTTTGGTATGGTCGATGTAGTGCTTTTTGTATTTCATTGACTTTAGAAATGTTACCTTTTTTGTAAACATCTGAACACCAAAGTATAAATGGTATATCAAACATAAATTGTGTTGGATTTGATTCTTGATGTGAAAAATAAGGCCTGGAATCATATACCTCTTCTCCGTGATCTGAAAAATATAATGCAAATGCATACGGTGATGATTTTTTGATAGTCTGAAAAATGGAATAAACGACTTTATCATTGTATTGAATGGCATTGTCGTAATCGTTAATCATCATTTTACCGTAATCACTTTCTGCTAAAAAAGGTTTGTTTTTGGTTGGAATTTTTGAAAAATCGGTGTTTTTATATTTTTGTTCGTTGTCTGGAAAACGTTTTACATAATCACCGTGTGTACCAATTAAGTGTAAGATGATTAGTTTGTTTTCTTCCTTTTTATCCAAGATGATTTCTAAAGGTTTCAAGAGTTTATCATCGTAGGAATTGGATTTAGTGACGTCTTCATCGTTATTAATAAATAAATGATAATCACTTTGTTTTGCTATTGTTGTTACTGCATCTCCAAATTCATCAAAAAAGAACTGGTTGGATAACCAATAGGTTTTATATCCTGCTTGCTTAAATACATCAATGATGGTCCCGTCGTTATACAAAGGTTCCATATCCTCAAAATTGGCAAACGTGAGGACTTTTTCAAGTGATGGCATTGTATGAGAATGTGGGCTAACAACATCTTGAAAGACAAATAATTCATTTTTCATTGATGTTAATTTTGGACTGGTATTTCTGAAATAATTATACAGGCCCATATGTCTTCGGTCGGTCGATTCACCGATGATTAATACAAACGTTTTGCCTTCTTGGGTGGAATTTTCATCTTTTAAATCGGCAAAATGAAAATCTGTTTTAC
>JBILUY010000287.1:0-2820 GCA_044370735.1 Crocinitomicaceae bacterium
TTTTCTCAAATTCTTTATACCATTCAATTGTTTTACTGATAATTTCATCATTATTTAATTTCAATTTCCAATTTAATTTTTCTTTAGATAAAGAAACATTTAATTTTAAATAATTTGCCTCATGATATTTTTTTTCTCCAATATTACTATAAGAACCTTTACCATAATATTTAATAATCATTTGTACTAAACTTTCAACATTTAGTACTTCAGATTCAGAGGGACCAAAATTCCATGCAGGTACAAAATCTTCTTTATTTTTATCAGTATAAATTGCAACTGCTAAATAAGCATAAGTTGCATCTAAAACGTGTTGCCATGGTCTTACTGCTGAAGGGTCTCTAAGTAAAATTTCTTCATTATTTCGAATAGACGTAACAGCATCAACCACAATTCTATCCTTAGACCAATCTCCACCTCCAAGTATATTACCCGCTCTAACCGATACGATTTTTGTATTCGAATTTTGAAAAAATGATTTTCTATACGAATGAATTGCTAATTCGGCACAAGCCTTGCTCGCACTGTAAGGGTCGTCTCCTCCCATAGGATCTGTTTCTTTAAATCCAAATTGTTTTTCTTCATTTTTATAACATTTGTCACTCGTTACAATAACTGCAACTTGAACACTATCTACTTTTCTAATCGAATCTAGTAAGTTTATAGTCCCAATAACATTTGTTTTAAATGTATCAATTGGATTTTCATAGGATGTTTTAACAATAGCTTGTGCGGCTAAATGAAAAACAATTTCAGGTTTATGTTCAACTACAATTTTGTGTAAAGAATCATATTCATTTATATCTCCATCATAATGTATTATTTCACTTCGTAAATTTAGACTTTC
The DNA here is from genome assembly GCA_044370735.1 of Crocinitomicaceae bacterium. Taxonomy (GTDB): domain Bacteria; phylum Bacteroidota; class Bacteroidia; order Flavobacteriales_D; family Crocinitomicaceae; genus CANHVK01. Next base: position 848 of record JBILUY010000287.1, read on the forward strand.
AAATAATTGAGTATTAGGCGTCCCTTTTAATGAATAACCAACTACATTAGCACCTAAACTAACCAACCATTGTGTTAACCAAGCTCCTTTAAATCCTGTATGTCCAGTTACTAAAACACACTTATTTTTAAAAAAATCTAAATTTATCATCTCTTAATTTTCTAACATTTTATGTAAACCTGATTTAAAATCTATTGTTGATTTCCAAAATCGATTTGCAAATATAGGGGCAATATTTTTCATCTTTTCATTTGGACGATAGGATAATGCACCAAAATTGATATTTGTTTTTTTATTTAAAATTTCGGTAACAATTAAAGCTGTTTGTTTTAACGAAAATCCTTCACCTGTTCCTACATGAATATCTTCAAAATTATTAACCGGTTGTTGACTTAATAATTCATTACACAAAATTAAAATATCTTCAATAAAAATAAAGTCTAAAATTTGCTCTCCAGGAGACATTTGAACTGGAGTAGTGGTATTAACGGAATCTAATATATAATTTAAAGCTCTTTTCGTATTATCACCCTTACCATAAACATTATAGAGAATTAAATTAAAAACCTTAATCTCATTATTTAAAACGTAAAAATTTAAAACATTATAAAAATTAACTTTCGTTAATGCATAAAAATTTGAAGGAGATATAGTTGTATCATTATATGCTAGAGAAGAATTAAAATTTACAATTGTTACATTTTTAATCTCTGATAGAATATGTAATAATTTACTACCATAAAGTAAATTTGCTTCCCACAAATCTTGTTGTTCTTCTAAATTACTTGGATATTTAGAAGATCCCGCTAAATGGAAAACATATTGGGGAGAGAATTTTAAAATATCACTTTTAGATTTAGTAAAGTCAGCATCTAAAGTTATAATATTCTTATTAAACTCAGATTTTTTATTCCTGGTTAGTATCGCAATTTGATAGTTATACTTTAGAAAAAAATGAACTAAATTACTCCCAATAAAACCTGAAGAACCTGTAATTAAAATTCGCATTTTACCAAATCTTCCATGGAGCACTTCCAGAGTTCCAATACTCTTCTAAAACATTTTTATCATTTAAAGAATCCATAGCACGCCAAAAACCATCATGTTTATACGCATTTAATTGGCCTTCAAATGTAAGTTTTTCAAGGGGCTCTTTTTCAAAAACAGTCTGATCATCAAAAATATAATCAAAAACACTTGGCTCTAGAACAAAAAATCCACCATTTATCCATGAAACATCTTCACGATTTTTTTCTTTAAAGGATGAAATAAGTCCGTTTTCTTCTATGTCAATAACACCAAACCTTCCAAAAGGTTTGGTAGCAGTTAACGTTGCAATTTTTCCACTTTGTTTATGATTTTGCAATAAAGCTTGTATATCAACATCACCAACTCCATCACCATAAGTTAAGAAAAATGGTTCATCACCTATATATTCTTTGATTCTTTTTACCCTTCCTCCTGTCATTGTTGTTTCTCCAGTATTTACAAGAGTTACATTCCAATTTTCTGAAGGAGAATTATGAATATTAATTTGATTGTTTTTGGTATTTATTGTAAAGTCACTTTCCTGAAGTAAATAATTGGCAAAATATTCTTTAATAACATGTCCTTTGTAACCACAACAAATAACAAAATCATTAAATCCATAAGCTGAATAAATCTTCATTATATGCCATAAAATTGGCTTATCCCCAATTAAAACCATAGGTTTAGGTTTAAAGACTGTTTCTTCACTAATTCGTGTACCGAGTCCACCTGCTAATATGACAACTTTCATTTTTATATTTTTTCTTGTGAAACAAAGTTAATATTTAATTCTTCATTTTTCTGTGTGTTTTTAGATACCAAAAACATAAAAAGAAATGGTAATAAAGGAGATTTAAACCTAACTAATACTCCAAATAAACCAGAAGTATAACCCGCAAAAAAACCTAAAATTAGAGAGAAAATAATTGAAGCTACTAATAACT
>JBILUY010000288.1:0-2808 GCA_044370735.1 Crocinitomicaceae bacterium
TTATGGTCGATAATCCTGCAACACATCTTGAACCAATAATTAACGTTCCAAAAGAAATAAAACCTGAAAGCACCGTCAATCTTCAAGTCAAAGAGGAAAAAGGTAAAAAAATGTATTATACTATTGCTGTGGTTGATGAAGGTTTATTAGACTTAACGAACTTTAAAACACCTCAACCTTGGAATGTGTTTTATGCAAAAGAAGCGTTAGGAGTTAAAACGTGGGATGTTTATGATGATGTGATTGGCGCCTATGCAGGAAAATTAGATAAATTGTTAAGTGTTGGTGGAGACGGTGATAATATGGCAGGGAAAGCAGTAAAAGCCAATCGTTTTAAGCCTGTTGTAAGACATCTTGGTCCTTTCGTTGTAGAGGCTGGCCAAGTAAAAAATCATAAAATTCACATTCCAGCTTATGTTGGTGCTGTTCGATTTATTGTTGTAGCACACAACGATGGAGCCTATGGATCAGCAGAAAAATTAGTGGAAGTAAAAAAACCGTTAATGATACTCCCTTCATTACCAAGAACTATTGGTCCTAATGAAGAAATATCCTTACCGGTTGATGTATTTGCAATGGATCCAAAAATTAAGAACGTGCAGGTTTCTATTGAAACAAATGACTTATTTACAATTGAAGGATCAAAAATGCAATCCCTTGTTTTTAATGATGAAGGTGACGAAATCTTGAATTTTAAATTAAAAACGAAAAATCAAACGGGTATAGGAAAGATTAAAATTATTGCAACATCTGGAAATGAAGTTTCAGTAGATGAGATCGAAATTGATGTTAAGCTTCCAAATGAATTGAAAACCCAAACGAAAGAAATTGAAATCAAGCCTGGAGAAAAGTGGGTTGGGAAAATTGACTTTTTCGGTATTAAAGGAACAAATTCGTGTGTAATTGAAGCGAGTAACATCCCTCCTATTTCACTGGAAAATAGATTGAATTATCTTATTCAATATCCTCACGGTTGTATTGAACAAACGACATCTGCTGCATTTCCTCAATTATACTTAAATGACTTAATGCAATTGTCTGAAAAAAGACAAGAAAAAATAACCTCAAACATTACAAAGGCTATCAAACGAATTCGTTCATTCCAAACAGCAGATGGTGGATTTGCTTATTGGCCAGGAGAAAGCGATGAAAATGATTGGGGAACAAATTATGCCGGGCATTTCTTAATTGAAGCTGAAAAACACGGGTATGCAGTTTCAAGAGAATCGAAACAACGTTGGTTAGAATTCCAGAAAAACAAAGCGCAAAACTGGGAGAACTATGGCAATAACAGTTCTCAACAGTTAATTCAAGCATATAGATTATATGTGTTAGCACTTGCTGGTAATGCTGAAACAGGGGCAATGAACCGTTTAAAAGAAGAAACCAAATTAGTTCCGGCTGCAATATGGAGACTTGCTGCTGCATATAGTTTAATCGGTCAAGGGGATATAGCGAGAAAAATGGTTCAAAAAGTACCAACAAACATTGAAAAATATAGAGAATTATCGTTTAGTTATGGCTGTGATATTCGTGACAAAGCAATGATTTTAGAAACAACCAATTTACTCGGAATGGATTCTAAATCTTCTGTTTTACTAAAAGAAATTTCTCAAAAATTAAGTAGCAAGAGTTTTATGTCTACGCAAGAAACAGCTTATTCTTTGTTAGCAATTTCAAAATATGTTTCACAAACGGGAATTCAAAAAGGCATAGACTATACGTTGAAATACAATAAAGAAGTAAAGCAAATTCAATCGAAATCTATTTTAGACGAAATAATAATTTACGAATCAGAAATTACAGACAATGGTTCTGTTAGTATTCAAAACACTGGTAAAAACAAACTTTTTGTACGTGTATATACAAAAGGAATACCTACCCAGACTATTCGCAAGAAGTCTGAAAACAAAATCGAAATTGATGTAAAATACCTCAATGGCGATGGTGATGTTATACTACCAAATAAAATCAAACAAGGAACAGATTTTAAATGTATTGTAACAATAACAAACCCTACAAACAAATATTATAAGGAATTAGCTATTTCGCACATCGTAGCTTCAGGCTGGGAAATTTTAAATCCTAGAATGGATAGCGAAGGGTATGAGTCAAGTGCTAGATATCAAAACTTTAGAGATGACCGAGTGTACTCATACATTGACTTGGGGCCGAATGATAGTAAAAAAATCATTATCCCATTAAATGCAAGTTATTTAGGTAAATATTACCTTCCTTCTATTTCTGTAGAAGCGATGTACGATGAAAGTATTTCTGGAGAAACTGCATCAGATTGGGTAGAAGTAATCAAATAATGAATAGCATTGGTAAAGTAAAAAAACGATGGAAGTGGATTGTCCTCTTCCTCGTTTTTTTATATATACTTTGGCTACCATCAACACTCTTTACCGACCCTACCTCTACCGTTCTATTAGATAACCAAGGTCATTTATTGGGTGCAAAAATTGCAGATGATGGACAATGGCGTTTTGAAGCCTGCGACTCCGTTCCTCATAAATTTGAAAAATGTATTCTAGAATTTGAAGATAAAAATTTCTACACCCACATTGGCATTAGTGCGAAAGGTATATTCAGAGCTTTTAAACAAAATTTTCAGCAGGGAAAAATCGTCAGTGGTGGTAGTACGATTACGATGCAACTTGCTCGATTGACTAGAAAAAATCCACCTCGAACTTATTTCGAAAAAATCGTAGAAATGCTTTTTGCTACCCGACTTGAAGTTGGATTATCAAAAAAAGAAATCTTAATTGAATATAGTTCACACGCACCCTTTGGAAATAATGTAGT
>JBILUY010000085.1:0-10545 GCA_044370735.1 Crocinitomicaceae bacterium
AACGTTCTTTTCCTCCTGAAATTACCTGATGAGGTACTGAAAACGAATGTTCTTCACAGATTGTTTGCCAATAGGAACGCCAGTCTTCGGGTAAGGTCAATAGGATTTCAATAGTTGGATCGTATTGGTAAAATCGTTCGATGGTATAAAACAACAAAGGTCTTCCTTGTATGGGCAAAAATTGTTTGGGTAGGGTTCCTCCCATACGTTTGCCAATGCCTCCTGCGGTGATGATAATTGTTTTTTCCAAAATTTTTAAAATAAAAAAGGCTGCCAAATGACAGCCTTAAATATAATGATTTATATCAATTACTTGATTTGGTCTGGATTGTTAGCAGCTTTCTCGTTGAATTTCTTTTGCCAACGTAACCAGTAGATTAAACCGAAGAAACCTAAAATGATGCAAAGGTAGTTGAACTTGTTTTGGATAAACTCAAAAAACAAAAAAGATCCCTCAAACATTTTTTGAAGACCGTGAAAAATAACATTTGAATTCATAATTTCTTCGATTTTATTGCAACAAAGTAAGTAATTCCTTTTCGAATTATCAACAAAACCACCGATTATTTTCAACGAAATTGTTAAAAACAGGGTAGATATATTGTATCTTCGCACCAATGTTAAGGCTGTTTTTAGGAAATCAATTGCTTGTTTTGCTCTTCTTACCGCTATTTGTGGTAGGTTATGCCGTGCTTAATTATTTCACGAATTATTTTGAGGTTCTTCCAGTGGTCGATTTAGGATTATGGGGCAAACATTCATTTTATGCAGTCAATACGTTGTACGGATTAACAGGGTTATTGGTATTTACAAACGCCGTTTTAGCCAATTACTTATTCAATAAAAACGAGTTTCACGACAAAAATAGTTTCGTGATTTCCTTGTTTTACATTGTATTAATGAGTTTTTTCCATTCGGCTTACCAATTAGACGGAATTTTAGTAGCTCACTTCTTTCTGATTATAGCTTTATTTCAAATGTTTCGTTTGGAAAACAATTCTGACGGAAGAAAATGGTGTTTTAATACGGGCTTGTTTTTAGGCATTGCAGGAACATTTCATCCACCTTTTTTGGCTATTTTACCCTTTATTTGGATGATGATTTCCCGAATTCGTCCTTTTGTTTTTCGTGAATTTTTATTGGCAACACTGGGATATCTTCTACCATTGATTTACGCAACTGTATATATTACGACGAACAAAAACTTAATTTGGTCCGACTTTATAAATATCAAAACAGGTTCTTTACAAAGTAACATTGTGTTTTGGACTACTGTTTCATTTTTTGCCTTATTGGCTTTTGTGAGTTTGATTACAATATCATACAGGTCAAATAAAAGTTCTTTGCGATTTAAAAAATTGATTGCCATTCTTCGTTTGGTAATGATTTTAGCCATTTTACTAGGCATTGTCGAGTTTTCAGGTTGGGGACATTACGAGTGGTTTAGTTATTTCGCATTGCCTTTATCGTTTTTTATGCCCTTTTTATTTTTCAATAAATCCTCCTCGTTAGTAGGGAATTTATTGTTTTATGGCGTGTTTTCCATTTCGATTGCGAAAATTTTTATCAAATAATCAAAAGCGTGCAATCGAAATCACTAATTTTGTTACAATATTTAAAAAATCCTTGATTTAGGATTCAAATTATAAATTGATAGTCAGATGAAATTCGGAGTAGTTACTTTCCCAGGCTCAAATTGCGATGAGGATATGGTGTACGTATTGGAAACAATGCTAAATCAAAAAGTTGAACGTTTATGGCACAAAGAGGCAGACCTTAAAGGGGCTGATTTTATCGTGTTACCAGGTGGTTTCTCTTATGGAGATTATTTACGTTCAGGTGCTATCGCAAAATTATCTCCAATTATGGGAGAGGTAATCAAACACGCAAACAATGGCGGATACGTATTAGGTGTTTGTAATGGTTTCCAAATTTTGACTGAATCAGGATTGTTAGATGGAGCATTATTACACAACAATACACAGAAATTCATCTGTAAAAACGTGTATTTAAAACCAACTTCTGCAACTGCAGCGATTTCGAAAGAATTAAATGCAGCGGAAACATACCAAATTCCAATTGCGCACGGAGAAGGACGTTTTTATGCTTCTGATGATACTATCAAAAAATTATACGATAACGACCAAATTATCTTCAAATACGCTTCGAAAGAAGGAGAGATTTCTGAAGAATTCAATCCAAATGGTTCGATTGACAACATCGCAGGGATTACAAACGCTGGTAAAAATGTATTTGGTATGATGCCACATCCAGAGCGTGCTGCTGATGCGCAATTAAACAATTTAGATGGAAAAGCATTGTTTGAGTCTTTATTGAAACATTGCAACTAATTCAACCACTTTTTTCAAAGTATTAAAAAGAATATGAGAGTATTATTATTGGGTTCGGGAGGTAGAGAACACGCAATCGCTTGGAAAATTGCACAAAGCTCATTGTTAGAGCAATTATTCATCGCACCAGGAAATGCAGGAACACGCAATCATGGAACGAATGTGGCTATCCAACCAACAGACTTTGATGCAATCAAAAATTTTGTACTTGAAAATGATATTCATGTAGTAGTGGTAGGTCCTGAAGATCCATTGGTAAAAGGGATTTACGACTTCTTCAAAAATGATGCTCAAATCAGTCACATTGCAGTGATTGGTCCATCAAAATATGCAGCACAATTAGAAGGTAGTAAAGATTTTGCGAAGAAATTTATGCAACGTCATAACATTCCTACTGCAAAATATGCTACTTTCACAAAAGATACATTAGAAGAAGGATATGCATTCCTTGCATCGATGAAAGCACCGTATGTGTTAAAAGCAGATGGTCTTGCAGCAGGTAAAGGAGTGTTGATTTTAGATTCATTGGAAGAAGCAAAAACAGAACTAAAAGCAATGCTTGCTGATGCTAAATTTGGCGATGCTAGTTCGAGCGTTGTGATCGAGCAATTCTTAAAAGGAATTGAACTTTCTGTGTTTGTGATTACTGATGGTGATTCATATAAAATTTTACCAGAAGCGAAAGATTATAAACGCATTGGTGAAGGAGATACAGGCTTAAATACAGGAGGTATGGGTGCTGTTTCTCCAGTAACTTTTGCCGATAAAACGTTTATGGATAAAATCGAAAATCAGATTATTATCCCAACAGTTAAAGGATTAAAAGCAGAAAATATTGAATACAAAGGATTTATTTTCTTTGGATTAATCGCTGTGAAAGGTGAACCGTATGTGATTGAGTACAATTGTCGTATGGGAGACCCTGAAACAGAGGTAGTAATGCCACGAATTAAGTCTGATATCCTAGATTTATTCGAAGGTGTTGCTACAAACACACTTTCTGAAAGAGATATTCAATTTGACCAACGTGCAGCAACTACTGTTATGATGGTATCAGGTGGATATCCAGAAGATTACCAAAAAGGCAAAACGATTTACGGATTGAATGCAGTAAACGATAGTATTGTATTTCACGCAGGAACAACTTCTGATGGACCCGCTGTATTATCAGCTGGAGGTAGAGTTTTAGCGGTTACTTCTTACGGAAAAACAATTGATCTAGCATTGTCTAAATCGTACAATACAATTTCAAACATCGAGTTCGAAGATGCATATTACCGCAAGGACATCGGTTTTGATTTGATGAATTACAGCAAATAGTCTATGGACCCCGACCTGATAATCATACTTTGTACTTTACTTGTTTCCGCGTTTACTTCAGGTGTTGAGATTGCGTTTGTATCTTCAAGCAGATTGCGCATCGAATTAGACATCAATAAAGGTTCGTTTACCGGAAAAATTTTACGATTTCTATACAAAAAAGAAGGACATTTCATCGCTACCTTATTATTAGGGAATAACATCGCGTTGGTATTATTCGGGATGAGTGCCGCTAAATTGCTAAATCCTGTGATACAATCTTGGGGTGTGGAAGGAGAGGTGCTAACCCTTCTTTTACAAACGATTATGTCAACTTTATTGGTGTTGATTGTCGCAGAATTTCTTCCAAAAGCAGTGTTTCAGTTGAACCCGAATGGACTGATGAAAACTTTTGCTTTTCCAGCTTATTTGTTTTATTGGATTTTGTTTTTGCCGACTTCCGTGATTATGTTCATCAGTATGCGTTTTTTACGTTTGATGAAAGTAGAAATTACAAATTCTGAAAAGGTATTTTCGAAAGTCGACTTGGAACATTATGTGCAAGATATGAACGAGCGTATCAAAGAGGAAGAAGAATTTGGTAACGAAATTCAAATATTACAAAACGCTCTCGATTTTTCGAAAATCAAAGCCCGTGATTGTATGGTTCCACGACCAGAAATCATTGCTATTGATGTTAATGAAACAATGGATGCGTTAAAGAAATTGTTTATCGATACGCGTGTTTCGAAAGTATTAGTGTATCGCGACACCATCGATAATGTGATTGGTTACATTCACTCGTTTGAGTTGTTTAAAAATCCAACTTCGATAGCGAAAATAATGCGTTCTCTGCCATTTTTCCCTGAATCGACACCGGCAAAACAAATCTTGGAAACCTTTACTTCTAAATCGGTAAGTATTGCCATTGTGGTAGATGAATACGGAGGAACTGCAGGATTAATTACGATGGAAGACGTGATCGAACAAATTTTCGGAGATATTGAAGATGAACACGATACGGAAGAATTATTAGAAGAAAAAATTTCTGATAAAGAGTTCCGTTTTTCAGCACGAACTGATATTGATTACATCAACGAAAACTACAAATTAGGCTTAAAAGAATCCGAAGAATACGAAACACTCGGCGGATTAATCATTCACAAATTGGAATCCATCCCAGAAGCTGGACAAGAGGTAAAATCAGATAAATTACGCTTTGTCATCGAAGAGGTATCTGACCGAAGAATTGAGGTGGTGAGATTGTTTGTGGAGGAATAAATTTTCTTTCCCTCCTTGAGGAGGGGAGGTGATAATTTATCATTGGAATTTCTAAAATGTTACGAATACCCCCCTCTAATCGTAACAAAAATGTTACGAATAAATCAGTCCTTAAAAAGCATTTTCCACACAATTTTTTAATTGTATTTCCCTATTGTGAATAACTACCAAAAAATGTAGAAAATTAACATTTTAAAAACCCTTATTTCTTCTTTTTTTGTCCTAATTTTGCACTCTATTTACAATTGAAAATGAGCACGTCTAAAAGAATCAAAAGCGCATTAATTTCTGTGTTTGACAAAACTGGTTTAGAGCCAATTATCCACAGATTAAACGAATTAGGAGTTACTATTTATTCAACAGGAGGTACACAATCTTTTATCGAAGATTTAGGTGTTGCCGTAGAACGTGTTGAGGATTTAACTTCTTATCCTTCCATTTTAGGCGGACGTGTGAAAACATTACACCCAAAAGTATTTGGTGGAATCTTAAACAGAAGAGATCATTCGGGTGACCAAGGACAAATTGCAGAATTTGAAATTCCAGAAATTGATTTGGTAATCGTTGATTTATATCCTTTCGAAGCAACAGTAGCATCGGGTGCAAGCCACGAAGATATTATCGAAAAAATTGATATCGGTGGAATTTCTTTAATCCGTGCAGCGGCAAAAAATTTCCAAGACGTAGTTATTATTCCTTCACAAGAACAATACGGTCGTTTTTTAGAGATTTTAAACTCAAATGCAGAAGGATCAACAACGATTGAAGAAAGAAGAACGTTTGCTAGAGATGCATTCCACGTTTCTTCTCACTACGATACTCAAATTTTCCATTATTTCAATGCAGATGAAAAAGTAACTTTCAACGAAAGTATCAAAACATCTACGGTATTGAGATACGGTGAAAATCCTCACCAAAAAGGAATTTTCCACGGAAATTTAGATGAAATGTTTACTAAATTGAATGGTAAAGAATTATCTTACAATAATTTATTAGACGTTGATGCAGCAGTAAATTTAATTGCTGAATTTAAAAATGATGGTCCTACGTTCGCGATTTTGAAACACAACAATGCGTGTGGTATTGCAACGAGAAATACCATCAAAGAAGCATACGAAACTGCATTAGCTGCTGACCCAGTTTCTGCTTTCGGTGGAATTTTAATTTCAAATACAACCATTGATTTAGAAACAGCAACGTTAATCAACGATTTATTCTGTGAAGTAATTATTGCTCCAGGATACGCTGATGCTGCATTGGAATTATTAAAATCAAAAAAGAACCGTGTTATCTTGGTTCAAAATGATGTGAAGCTTCCAACGAAACTTTTCCGTACTGTATTGAACGGAGTGTTGGAACAAGATAAAGATTCACTTTCTGAAACTGCGGCAGATTTTAGAACGGTTACGAAAGTAGCACCGACGGCTGAAGAGGTGAAAGATATGGTTTTTGCAAACAAAATCGTAAAACATACAAAATCAAATACAATCGTTTTAGCAAAAGGAAATCAATTGTTCGCAAGCGGAACAGGTCAAACATCTCGTGTTGACGCTTTACAACAAGCAATCCAAAAGGCAAAAGCGTTTAATTTTGACTTAACAGGAGCGGTAATGGCATCGGATGCTTTCTTCCCTTTCCCTGATTGTGTGGAAATTGCAAAAAATGCTGGTATCACTGCGGTGGTTCAACCAGGTGGATCAATCAAAGATGATTTATCGGTAAACTATTGTGATGAAAATGGGTTGGCAATGGTGATGACTGGCAACAGACACTTTAAACATTAATTATTTTGTAAAAAGTGTAACAAAAAACGAAATTTTTCGATTAACGCACTTAAAACAGTCTTTCCGAAAAGGGGAGCAACTTTGAAAAATGGGTTTATTTAGTTTTTTAACACAAGAGATAGCGATTGACTTAGGTACTGCTAACACGTTGATTATTATGAATGACAAAGTGGTAGTAGACGAACCTTCAATCGTTGCTAAAGATATTCAAACAGGTAACATTGTTGCCATTGGAAAACGTGCGCAACAGATGCACGGAAAAACACACAAGTTAATCGAAACAGTTCGTCCGTTAAAAGATGGTGTAATCGCTGATTTCCAAAGTGCTGAATCTATGATTCGCGGGATGATTAAGATGATTAACACTGGAAAAAGTTTCTTTACACCTACATTGAGAATGGTGGTTTGTATTCCTTCAGGGATTACAGAAGTAGAGAAACGTGCGGTACGCGACTCGTGTGAGCACGCAGGTGCAAAAGAAGTGTATTTAATTCACGAACCTATGGCTGCTGCGATTGGTATTGGTATCGACGTAGAAGAGCCTATGGGGAATATGATTATTGATATAGGTGGAGGTACTTCTGAAATTGCCGTTATTGCATTAGGAGGTATCGTGTGTGATAAATCTATCCGTGTAGCGGGAGATGATTTTACACAAGACATCGAAGAATATATGCGTCGTCAGCACAACATCTTAATTGGTGAACGTACAGCAGAATTATTGAAAATCGAAGTAGGTGCGGCTATTCCTGAATTGGAAAATCCACCAGCAGATTTCGCTGTTCGTGGTCGTGATTTAATGACAGGTATTCCGAAAGAAATCATCGTTTCATACACAGAAGTGGCTCACGCTTTGGATAAAACAATTTCTAAAATCGAAGAGGCGATTTTGAGTGCGTTAGAGATGACACCACCAGAATTATCAGCAGATATTTATAAAACAGGAATTTACCTTGCAGGAGGTGGTTCTATGTTGAGAGGACTAGATAAACGTATCTCTCAAAAAACAAAGTTACCTGTACACATTGCAGAAGATCCGTTAAGAGCGGTGGCAAGAGGTACAAGTATTGCTTTGAAAAACATAGACAAGTTCCAGTTCTTAATTAAAGATTAATTGAAAAGTCCCGCAAGGGACTTTACGTTTTTGTTGGTATGCGCAACCTGATTGCATTTTTTAGACGTTTCCGAATTTTCTTATTTTTTGCTCTCTTACAAGGGATTGCTTTATCAACGTATTTTACCTATTTGAGTTACCCGCGTTCACAATATCTGACTACGGCTTCGGCTGTTTCAGGACAATTGTTGACCTATCGTAATGACGTAACCAAACACTTTCAATTACCATACAACAATCGAAAACTGCAATACGAAAACATTCAGTTAAGACAACGTTTACCAGAAAGTTTTATCAAAGTACAAGGTACCTTGGTTAAAATTGATGACACGTTACAACGTCAACAATATGAATATATTCCGGCGGTAGTAATTAATTCAACGGTCAACAAACGAAACAATTATTTCACGTTAAGCAGTGGAAAATCAAGTGGAATTTACCGAGGAATGGGAGTGTTTTCTAACAAAGGAATTGTGGGGATTGTACACAATGTAAGTGACCATTATGCGGTGGTGAAATCGGTGCTTACTGAAGACATTAACATCGACGTGATGGTTGAAAAAAATGGCGTTTTTGGTTTGTTAAAATGGAATGGTCGTAATGCAAAAATTGGTACGATTTCAAGTATATCAAACGATTTACCGCTTAAAAAATGGTCTAAAATTGTAACACGTGGAGGTTCAGGAATATTCCCAAGAGGACTTCCTGTGGGTAAAATCAAAAGCCTAAAAACGGTAGAAGGTAAACCACTTTGGGACGTTGAAATTTACTATTCGGAAGATTACAGAAAATTACAAAACGTGTATGTAATCAAGAATTTATTACTGAAAGAACAAAAACAATTAGAAAAAAATATTCCTTCAGAGGAAGATGAGCAATAATGGTTGAAATAATTAGACATAGCATTCGTTTTATCTTATTCTTGTTTGCACAAGTATATGTATTCAATCACCTAGAAATAGGATTGGGAATTCAGTTTATGATTTACCCTTTGTTTATCTTTTTATTACCTAATGATTTGAATATCTTTTTGTTAATGACAATTTCCTTTGTGATGGGTATTAGCATTGATTCGCTTTCGAATACCTACGGATTACACGCATCGGCGGCAGTGTTATTAGCATACGGTAGACCTTACCTAATGAAATTATTTGAACCAAGAGACGGATATCCACCAGCAACAGATTTAACGATTTACACAATGGGATACGTGTGGTTTAGTTCTGTTTTTGGGGTGTTTTTATTAGCACATATCTTTTGGTTTTTCTTGATTGAACAATTCAAGTGGAGCGAATTTTGGTTTTTGCTTTTGAAAATCATTTTAAGTGTTCCTTTATCATTGGGAATGGCAATTCTTATTCAGTTACTTTTCTTTAAAAAGCCTGTAACACGATGAATAACGATGCGCGTAGATATGTAATCATTATCTTTTTCTTATTGGTTGGTGCTATTTATACGGTGCGCTTGTTTTATATGCAAGTCATCGATGAAAGTTGGACCTTACGTGCACAACAAATTGCAGAAAAACGCAAACAAATTACCCCACCAAGAGGAGTAATCTTTGACCGAAGAGGAAGAAAAATCGTTGCGAATAAAACCTATTTCAACTTAATGATGGTGGAAGCAAATATCAAACATTTTGATACTGTTGCTTTTGCTAAATTGATTGGATGGACACCGGAAAAAGTAAAAAGTCGTTTTTGGGAAATCAAATTGGGCGAAGGAAAGTATTATAATCCTGCTACTAAAAAAACCACGAGTAATTATCAAAAAATTCGTCCATATCCTTTCGTAAAAGAAATTGAAATGGAGGAGATGTTAAACATTGCTCCGTATTTGAAAAATTTCCCGGGATTTTATGAAGAGATTACCAGTATGCGAAGTTATCCTTATGCAAATGGGGCAAATATATTGGGATATCTGGCAGAAGTGAATGGCGATGAAATCAAAGAGGACCATTTTTACAGTCCTGGAGATAATATCGGTCGAGCAGGTTTGGAACGTTTTTACGAAGAAGAATTACGCGGAATAAAAGGAATTCATTACATCGTAACATCGGCGCTGAATAATGCGATTGAGCCTTATGCGGGAGGAAAATATGATACGATGGCTCGTCAAGGTCCTCCATTGAAATTAGGTGTGGATATTACTTTACAGGCTTATGGTGAAAAATTGATGAAAAACAAAAGAGGGTGTATTGTTGCTATCGAACCAAAAACAGGGGAGATTTTAGCAATGGTTTCTGCTCCATCGTTTGACCCAAATTTATTTGTTGGAAAAAAGAGTATTGCGAAGAACTATCCCAAATTGTTACAAGACCCAAAAATGCCTTTGTATCCACGACCTTTATCAGCAGAATATCCTCCAGGTTCAACGTTTAAGTTAATCCAAGGATTGGTGGCATTGCAAGAAGGGGTTATTACTCCGGGAACAGGTTTTCCTTGTAAGAAAAGTATGGTAGGGTGTCACAATCACCCGAATGCACGCAGTTTGGCAGAAGCGGTACAATACTCGTGTAACCCCTATTTTTACCACATTGTTCGTAAAGTAATTCAACAAGGGAAACGCAAAAAACCTACCGAAGATGCCCCTATCGGATTACGCAAGTGGGTAAAATATATGCATAGTTTTGGTTTTGGTGAAAAATTAGAAACGGATATCATTGGAATACGTTCGGGATTAATTCCAGATGTGAAATATTACGACAAATGGTATG
>JBILUY010000290.1:0-2784 GCA_044370735.1 Crocinitomicaceae bacterium
GAAAAATGAAGCAAAAGATTTTATTATTTCTTTAATCGAAAAAGGAATGGAAATCAAATCGATTTACACAGACATTTTTCAAGCAAGTCAATACGAATTAGGACGTTTATGGGAATTAAATGAAATAAGTGTTGCTCAAGAGCATTATTGTACAGCGGTTACAAATTCTATTATTTCAATCGTAGCCTCTTCGACGGATTATGTTAAAAAAAATGGACTAAAGGCAATCACCACTTGTGTCGGTTCAGAACAACACGCAATGGGCATTCGAATCATAAATGATTTTTTAGAAATGGACGGATGGGAAACCTATTATATGGGTGCAAATGTTCCAACGGTTGCTGTTTTGTCAGCAATTGATGATATTCAACCTGATTTTATTGCCTTGTCTGTAACACTAACACCACACATTAAACAGCTAAATGAATTAATCACTGCAATTAAAAAGAATCATCCATCATTAAAAATAATGGTAGGTGGATATCCATTTTTACGTGATAATACACTTTGGCAAAAAGTTGGAGCAGATGGATTTGCTTCTAATGCTTGGGAAATAGGCGATGAAGCAATCAAACTGATTAATTCCTAAAAATTACAAAATATTATTCTTACGTATAAAGTTGATTAATTCAACAATACTATGAACGCCAAATTTTTCCATAATATTTGCTCTATGCTTATCTACGGTTCTAGGACTAAGGTATAATCGTTCAGCGATTGATTTTGTACTCAATCCTTCCATCGCAAACTGTAAGATTTCTCTTTCGCGAGGAGTTACGTGGTATTCTCCTTTTGTTTTAGGCTTTTTTGCTTCAAACAAACTTTGAACAAGCGTGTTGCTTACTGAGTTTCCAAAGTATGTATCTCCATTAGCAATTTTTTTAATTGCTAAACACAATTCTTCCTTCTCACAATCTTTTAGTAAATAACCTGAAGCACCTGATTTTATCGCCTTCACAAAATATTCTTTGTTATTATACATAGACAATAACAAAACTGGTACATGGTTTTCATTTTTATTAAGTTCAGTGCATAACTCTATCCCATTTAACTTGGGCATATATACATCAGAAATTAATACGTCAATCTGATTATCTTGTAACATTGTTAAAGCTTGATCGCCATCTGCGGCTTCACAAACTACCTCAATGTTATCGGTTGAATTGAGCAATACTTTGAACCCTTCTCTGACGATGGTATGATCATCAACTAGGCCGACTTTTATTTTGCTCATAGTAATTAAGTTAGTAACTAGGTTAGGTTACTACAAATTAACGACAAAATAATGAAGTTTCCCAAAAAATTACTACCACTTTTTATACAATATATTACGTATTTTAAAGAAAAATGATACTTACTTATTTAATAAATACACAAAAACTATAAGGTATACCCATTATCATTAATAAAATTCACTAAATCAACTACATTATGAACTCCTACTTTATCCATCATATTAGAACGGTGTTTGTCAACTGTTCTAAAACTAATAAACAGCTCAGCAGCAATTTGCTTTGTTGAATATCCTTTTAATAAAAATTGAAGTATCTCTTTTTCTCGTTTCGTAAGAGCATTGAACTTAACTAAATTGGAATCTTTATTTTCAGAAATACTCTCTAACATATTAAAAGTGATCGAATTTCCGAAATAATTTCCTCCACTTGCTACTTTTTTGATTGCGTAGAAAAGTTCTTCTTTATCGCAATCTTTTGCTAAATATCCTGATGCTCCTGCACGATATGCATTCATCAAGTATTCTTTATTGTTGTGCATAGAAAGAATAATCACTGGCACTTTGTTTCCTGTATCTCTTAATTTTGCACAAAAATCAATCCCATTCAAATTAGGCATCGATATGTCTGACACAACAACATCAACTTCATTGTTTTTCATCGCTAGCAAAGCGTGTTCTCCATTTCTTGCTTCTGCAACTACGTGAAAATGGTCTGTATTGTTCAATAAGGATTTAAATCCCTCTCTAACAATAGTGTGGTCATCTACTAATGCTACTTTAACCTTTTCCATAATTTTTTTAACGTTATTTCAAAACAGAAACTTCAATCGGTTGTAAAGGAATAGAAATGGAAATTTCACAACCGTTTTCTTCTGTATTTTTAATAATAAACAATCCATTAAGCAATTCTGTTCGCTCACGCATATTATTTATTCCTAAACCTTTGCCAATATCTTCCAATCTGAAGGTGGTACCATTGTCTTTTATAAACAAACTGACTACACCATCTGCTTCTGCTACTTCAACTGTAACTTTTTTAGCATCAGAATGTTTTGTAATATTTGCTAACGCTTCTTGAACAATTCTAAACAAACTTATTCTCACTTCTGAGGGAAGTTCATTTTTTAATTTTCGATCTTTAAAAACAACCTTAATTCCTTTTATCAACGAAAATTCTTCTGTTAAAACACGTAAAGCAGAAGAAAAACCAAAATCTTCCAAAGCACTTGGCATTAAATCTTGTGAAATTTTACGCGTTTCGAAAATGGTTTTACGAATATTCGTTTTAATATCATTTAATTTCTCTTCAAGAATAGGATCATTTACTGTAGAATAATCTATCATTTCAAACTTAAGTTTGATTGCAGTCAACATTTGTCCAATACCATCGTGGAGTTCTCTAGAAAGTCGTTTACGCTCATTTTCCTGACCGGTTAATACTGCAGCGATACGAATTCGTTCTTCTTTCATCTGCATATTTTTCTGCATCAGATCTATACGACGTTCTTCTAGTTCTAATTGATTTTTACGATTATCCAATTTTAATTCTA
>JBILUY010000387.1:0-2784 GCA_044370735.1 Crocinitomicaceae bacterium
ATCCCAGCGCTCAGGTGGGCCGGAACCATTGCATGGGTGCCATTGGTCTGGGCGGTCAGCACGCCCCTGCCCATCATATCAAAAACGGTGAGCTCTGCCGACCCCTCGCCTCCCACTACGTGAATCATCCCCGCTGAGAAATAGATGTCCGGATGGTCGGCAGATACCGCTGGTGCAACCTCTGCCTCGTCTACCAGCATGCCATCGTTGAGCAACTGCACTATCCTGCTCCTGCCCATGACATTGAATCCAATGAATGCACCTACGGCCAAAATCTTGTTCTCGACCGTCAGGGTCATATCGTAGATGGCGTGTGTGGCGCCTTGGGCCAGGTAGAAATCGGGGTCCAGGGAGCCATCGACATTC
Source organism: Crocinitomicaceae bacterium (assembly GCA_044370735.1). Classification (GTDB taxonomy): domain Bacteria; phylum Bacteroidota; class Bacteroidia; order Flavobacteriales_D; family Crocinitomicaceae; genus CANHVK01. Next base: position 367 of record JBILUY010000387.1, read on the forward strand.
AGCCTGAACACCCTTGGCGAGTATGATAGAGCAGATGTGCTCATGGAGCCGTAAACGATGGGGCGGTCATCGGACTGAAGGAGTGATCGCCTCATAACACCAGAGCCATGGATTCCAATGGGAATATTAACATTGGTGTCAAGTTGGAATTGATCACTCAAACTGCCATCTGCATTGAGCAGGAAAACGGGGGGCACAGGTATGCTATCATAGGCAGCCACCCAATTGGAGGTGAGCAGGATGCGGCCATCGGACATGACACTTATGGATGTGATCTCAGAAGGTGGGGGTGGAGGTGGGGGTGTCATCAGGTCGCGCACCTCAGCACCTGTCTGTGGGTGATCGATGTCGGGCAGAAAGCCGCCCAGCATGCCGCTCCCTGTATCAAAACTGGGATCAACGGTGCCATCGGGCATCAATCGCGCTAACAATGCCACACTGAAATACGTCTGGTTGCCCCCCACCAGTATCCGCCCATCGGGCTGAACAGCCATGCAACGGATGAAACTGGATTGGGCAGAATGGTTGAACGTAGGGTCAACCGTTCCATCGCTGTTGAACCGTACAATATTCTGCGCGGACTGTCCGTTCACCGTTGTGAACTGCCCTGCCACCAATGCCTTACCATCTGGCTGCATCTCAATGGCGTAAACAAGGTAGCCATTGAGAGTGACATTGTAGCTGGTGTCTCTCGTCCCGTTAGGATGAAGGCGGAATAACGGCCCGACCGATTCTCCATTGTACTGGGTGATATAACTCCCCCCCACAAGGTACTTTCCATCGGTCTGCACCGCGATCGCGTTGATATCACCATTAACTCCAAGCCCGGCATTGAAGCTGAAATCGACCGTGCCATCGGGCATCAACCGCATTAGGTCATTGACGGCAAAGGGGCCATTTCGTGTAAAACTGCCGCCCACCATGGCCTTGCCATCTGCCTGAGCTTCAATGGCAGTGAGGTAGCCATCAAAACCAGTTGGTTCCCTGAAGCCGGGAACCACGGTGGCATTGGCTTCTAAAAGGGCCATCTTATTGCGTTGCAGTCCATCAAAAGTTGTGAATGAACCTATGGCCACAAACTGCCCGTTCGGAAGCGGTAGAAAATGCCCGATGCCAGCATTGGGCCCTGATCCGGCATTGAAGGCTGATACATAAGTGCCGTTGCTGTCCAGCACGGCCAAATACGAAACAGGACTGCCGTTGTAGGTGGATGATCCGAGGGCCAACAGCTCTCCGTCAGCCAGAGCGAAGGACTTGCCACAGCCACTGCCGTATCCTGTACCGACATTGAAACCGGGGTCAAAACTGCCATCTGCGCTGATGCGCGCGATTCCCGGACTGACCTGACCGTTGTACGACTGGAAATTCCCGCATAGCATCATCCTGCCATCGGGCAATATTTCGATGTGGGTAATGCGGGTCTGGTCGTTTGAAGTTCCTGCAATTCCTGATCCCACATTGAAAGTAGCATCAAAGCCACCATCGGGCATGATGCGCACCAGGCCGTTTGATGGAATGCTGTCATAGCCCACAAAGGTGCCTCCGATGAGCAGTTTGCCATCGGGTTGCTGGTTGATGGAACGGATGTAGGAAATGTAACCTCCCATGAAGTCTGAAAAGCCCTGAAAACCATATCCCACATTAAACGATGGGTCTATACCGCCATTGGCATCCAGTCTGACTATCCGCTCATAAGGGGTGCCGTTGAATTGCGTGAAACGTCCAGCGATCACAAAGTACCCGTCCGTTTGCCTGAAAACCTTCTGCACCTGATAGTTGGGGCCTGCACCTCCTGCATTGAATGTGGCATCGAGGGTGCCATCGGGGTTAAGCATGGCCAGTTTACCACAGGCCACTCCATTAAAGGAGGTGAAATCGCCCCCTATCAGAATCCGGTCATCGGGCAGCACAATAAGGTCACTCACGGTGCCATTGAAGCCGGCACCGATATCAAAACTCAGATCGGCCGTGCCATCTACATTCAGTCTGACAATACTATTTGAAGGATGGAAATCGAAATACTCAAAATACCCACCGACAATGACCTTACCTGTTGATTGAACCCCGCTACAATGGATGTAGAGGTCGGGGCCTATTCCCGTTCCGGTATCGTTGACATTGTATGTGGGATCAACCATGCCCGGTTGGGCCAAGGCCCCTGCCCACCCAAAGGCCAGGCAGAGCGTGAGTATAAGGCTGTGTCTGTTCATGGCGTTGTCAATCCGTTCATGATTGAATCAGGAATACATGTGCTCGGCAGTTGCAGGGCAGGCCATCGGGCCAGCAGAGGTCAAATGTAGCTGAAAGTGAGGGGGAAGATCCCTCGCGGGGCGGTGCATCTCATGCACGGGCACAGATCTGAACCCACCTGCGCATTTGAGCGGATGCGACCCGCACCTTTGGGGCCTGCCATGAGCG
>JBILUY010000343.1:0-2776 GCA_044370735.1 Crocinitomicaceae bacterium
CGGACTCGTCGGGTCGTTCCCCGCGTCGCAGCAGTTGTTTCAGCCACCTGAGCATGACCGCGATCCTACCAGGGCCATCTGCGCCTGCTTGGATGACGCGGCGCGGTCCATCTCATCCATGGGATGAGGTGCTGTCATGCTGTCAGAGAGGTACTACGCTGATCACCATGGGTCGTCTCGCGCACGCCGTCGATCAGATCTGTGCCCCGCTCTCGGTGGACGAGGTGGCGGAGATCCTCGCTATTCCCCGGGCGACAGCTGGGCGCTGGTTGAAGTCCCTGCGCGACGAAGGCGATCTCACGCTGTGGTCTGCTGAAACCATCGAGTCGCTGGCTTCCTATGAGGCCACGCACCTTGGCAGCTCGCTGATCAGCGATGCCCTGCGGCCGGAGCCCGAGACGGTTGCCGATCCATCCCCGCGTGAGGTCCGTCGGCAAATCGACAAGGCCGACCGGAAGAACAGCTCGCTGAAGCTGGAGCTTGATGACTTGGAGTCCCATGGCGTGTTCGACCGCGAGCGGGCCCGTACGGTGCTTGCCAAAACCGAGGCTGCCATGCGCGAAGGGGCCGGCCAACAAGGATTGCTGACACGCTGGCGGCAGGCGTTGGTCAGACGGCTGCGGGATGGGCGATGACGTGATCGAGGATATCGGCGACGGTCTCATTGGCTGCTGTCGCCGAAATCCTGTCGAAGTCAGTTCTGACCGCGGCACCACGCTCGGCCAATGGCCGCAGATCGCTCGACTTCTCAGTCCGGCGATCTGCAGGACGGCAGCATGGCAGATGCTCGGATGCCGTCAGGCCCTGTTGTAGAGCGCGCGTGTTCGATTCGTGACAAGCGTCATTCGACCCAGTCGATCTCGGCGTTGAATCGTTCGCGGAACAGACGTTCACATTGTGGTTTAGCGTCGATATCCGCTGCAACCGATGTGATCATCTCGAGTTCCTTCGGATCGAACCGTCGGTCGATGCCGGCGGCCTGGATGAGCAGTTTGATGATACTCGTCTTCCGCCTGCTCGGCTCACGAGCGATGTCTGCGCACAAGCGTGTGTATTCGCGATCCCATGTAGCCTCATCCATGGCACTGCATGCCGTGCTGATCCGGTCATGAGCCGTATCGTCACGGATCAGATTCTCGATGAAGTCCGCCTCCTTGCGCGTGACTTTGCCATCTGCGCCAATGGTCGCCTGGATGGCCATGTACAGGAATTGGTCGTAGGCGTCTCCCTTGGTGAGAGTTGGCAGGGCACCGCAGCCGACATGGGCGACCGGGACGATGAACGGAAGTGCTTCATCGACTTGCTCGGTCGTATACCGGGGTTTGGCGCCTGTAGCGGCATTGGGATTCAGCGGGCAGTTCCAGAACAAGTCGAGAGCCACGGCCCTCAGAGGTTCGCAGGGATGGCTGACCGCAAGGTCCTCCGGAGCGAACGTTTCATGGGCAGCGAGGATCCGGTGACCTTGCTCAATATAGCCCGGGGCGTCGATAGAGCCAAACCGGTCAACCGGCCCAGCGGCGAGTTTCACGCCGGCGCGAACGGCGGCGTGCAGTTCGCCTGCGGCCAGGATCCCGACGCGGTCCGCATTGAGCTCCTGCACCTGCTGGAGGACAAGGGCCATGTCGATGAGGCGGCGCACGACAGGATCCTTCATCAACTTCCGCTCGGCAGGATCGAGTTTCTCCCCATCTTGCTGTACCTGATGCACATCGCGGAGGTAGTCGACGACCCGGTCTGCCAGGTGCCCAAGCAAGACATGGCCGAATTCGTGGCCGATCACGGAGCGGAGTTCCGCCTCGTCATCGACGGTGCTGAGGATGTTGTCGCAGAATTGGATGATGATCGCCTCATTCAGGCAACTGACATAGGCGTTCTCCTGGCCAGCGTCGCGGACCTTGAAGAGGTGGATCGGTCGTCCGGTGAGGCCGAAGGCCGCCATCGTATCACGGGTCATGGCCAGCAGTTTCGGATGACTGCGTTCCGTGATTTCGACACCGGTCTTGCGCAATCTGAGCAATTCGGCATCAAGCGAACCGACCGGCATGATGCGATCTGCCAGTTGTTGCAGTCGTTGGTAGAGCGGATCCTCGCGGATCTGCCGGCGCAGCAGTGCCTCGTCAACGATGGCGATGCGCTGGAGAGCCGTGGATGTCATCATGCGCTCGGCAGCATAAACGCCCCAGCACCAGCCTCCAGTGGTCAGGCTGCGCTATTGGATCTGTACGGACCCACCACGCGCAAGTTATTATATATACAATGATTACGATGTGCGGTAGGTGCACGCTGGGACGCACGCAGACCCGTCTCAGGCGGCACCATGTGGGCGCAGGAGATCGGTCATGCCGCGCGACTTCACCAGCCACCGCGTCGTGGTCATCTCCTTGCGTGGATCTCTGCCCAGACGTGCCAAGGCCATCCTCGCCGGGATCGACTCCGCCGCTACGCCGCGTCTCAGTCGACGCGCTGCATCAACCGCTGCGTCCACGAATATCGCGACCTGGGTGAGTGTGCGGCTGGATAAAGGGCGCAGGTCACGCCGAACAGGTTGTAGCGCAGAACATGAAATCCGTGTTCGACAGGGCCTCGTCCGAGAATCCTACGCTGGCGATTCCGCAATCACGGCACGTAGGCCTTGGCTATCGAAGCAACGGGAGCATCATCACTGTTCGCACCATGGGCCTCGCCGTCCATCCAACCATCGGAAGATCCGACAGGGAACTCAACCATGATCACCGCCATGGACGTGCTCAAGCACGTGCTGTCCGTACCACCGGCA
>JBILUY010000004.1:0-33149 GCA_044370735.1 Crocinitomicaceae bacterium
CTATCCAGATGAGCGTTATATGAACTTAATCGCTGAATTGAAACCGGCACAAGCGACTTTGGTTCCAGACCCTCCACACGTATTGACCTCCAATGCAGGATGGGATACAGAAACCCATTTGGAAACCTTACAACAGATAATTACAGAAATCAAAAAACACGGAGTTCGTACTTCAATTTTCGTAGATACCAACCTGAAAAACATTGAATACGCAGCCAAAACAGGGGTAGATCGCATTGAGTTGTACACAGGGCCTTATGCAGAACACTATCCAATTAATCGTGAAGAAGCCATTGCTCCGTATGTAGCAGCTGCTAATTTGGCTCACGAATTAGGATTAGGTATTAACGCAGGACACGATTTAAGCCTTGAAAATTTGGCTTACTTCAAAGAAAAAATTCCGCATTTAGCAGAAGTTTCCATCGGACACGCACTTATTTCTGATGCACTTTATTTAGGATTAGAAAATACGATACAGTTGTATTTGAAAAAGTTGTTGTGATTTTTTTAAATTTCACCTCCCTTAATCCCTCCTCAAGGAGGGAAGAAAAATTATATCACGCTATCAACCCTAAAATACTTTTCTAATTCGATAAGTGTTTCGTTTGTAGTGGGTTTATCGTCCACTAAAATTCCATTTTCTACAATCAAAATTCGATTGCTAATTTCGGTAATGTGTCCTAAATCGTGACTTGAAATCAATAGTGTAGTTCCAGCTTGACGCAATGCATTTAGTTTGTTCTTCAACCACGATTGCGAAGTTGGGTCTAAAAAAGAAAACGGTTCGTCCAAAATCAATATTTCAGGAGTTGAAAACAATGCAGCCAAAATCCCAACTTTGTTTCTATTTCCAGCAGATAAATCTCGAATTAAGGTTTTATCTTTTTTATTGATGGAAATAAACGCTTCATTTTCTGCTAAAAACGCTTCACATTCTTCTGTAGATTTTTGGTGTAAAGTAGCCACAAAAGAGATAAACTCGTAGGGTGTCAAATAAGGAATTAAAAAACCTTCATTCAAATACGAACCTGTATATTGTTTCCAATTTTCGGTAGTTTGAACTTCTTGTCCTTTTGATAACACTACACCATTAGTAGGTTCGATAATATCTAAAATCAAGGATAACAACGTAGATTTACCTGCTCCGTTATTTCCAACTAATCCAACGCTTTCTCCTGCATTAATTACTAATTGAGGGATATCTAGAACAACCTTTTCGTTGTATTTTTTTTGAAGATTATTAATTGTTATCATTAATCATTTAAAATTAAACATTAAAACTACCCTTGTCTAAATCCTTGTGCTAGTTTGTGTTTCTGTGATTGAAATTTCAGTGCAATTTGTTTCATCCAATAGCCGTTTGTGGCAAGTCCAATTATTCCCAAACCTGCAAGAATGTAATACAACATAAAAACGTTTCCGAATAAATAGCATATTCCATAAATACAAAAAGGGAAACCTAACATAACCACAAGCGGAATAAATGATTTCCAGTCAACTGATTTAAAATCAAAAGATTTATTTTCTACTACATTGAATGGTTTGTAGTTAAACAAAGATAAATACATTAACAGTGGTACAATTACTCCAATAACAAACAAATACAAGGCGATATTAAACAAAGGAATACGTGGGTCAAAAAAGAAATAGACAGTTGATAATACCAAAGAAAGAGTACTTGTTAAAACACAAATCAAATATTTCGAACGTAACCAAATTCTAATATTGATAGACATTGTTGTAAATCCATCGAAATGACTACTAATTCCAGCAAAAATGATTTGAGAAAAATTCAGTGAGAACATTGAAATCACAAAAATTCCAGAGAAGACATTTTTAAAAGAATTGGCATTGAATTGTAAATAAAAATTCATTCCAACCCCAATGAAAATAATGCTCGAAATAAACATTGCTTTCACTTTTTTATTTCTGAATATGAATTTCAATTCTATCTTTAAAAATTGCCCTACTTCTCCAAAACGTTCTAAAAAAGAATAATTTACAATTTTAACTGATTTTTTAGTTGACACTCCATTATATCTGTTTTTCAGTAAAAATGAAACACCCAAACGATAGGATAAAATCGCTAATCCAATTGGAATTAAAAGTAAGAACGGATACTGAATTACAAACAAAAACATCGAAGCATATGCATCAGAAACATTCAATACACCCGTTATTTCTAAAGCGATATATCCTAGAATGACAAAATATAATACATATCCCCATACGGTATATTTTCGCATAAATAATTTCAACGTTACACTCAAATAATTGATTGTAAGAACAACTGAAAACAAAAATACCCACCACAAAATGGTTTGTAAAGGACCGATTTTCACCCAAATATTGGTGATGGTAAATGGTAGTAAGATGATTAAAGCCAATAGATTAAAAAAACTAAAATGACTAGTAATCATTGGAAAACTATACAATTTTCGTTTTGGGATAGGTAGTGTTCGATAAGGTTCAGGATTTAAAATCGCGATTTCCTGAAATTTAAAGCGTATTAAAATGTCAATCAAATGATAGATGAACACATACTTCAAAAACAAACGAGTTGGCTCCTTATCGGGTGCCAACTCGTTTAAAAATACATCGGCAAGAATACCGACACTCAAAGCAATTAACAAAAAATAAAGACCACCTATTATCGTAAAAATAAGGGAAAGGACATTTTTCTTCCAAAACCAAGTCCTTACTTTTTGCTTGAAATAATGTTTAAACAAGTGTTTCATTATTAGTCAACACGAATTTCTTTCGTTTTCACTTTCTTAATTCCACCAAATTTAGATAATTGTTTAGCATCAATTTTTTTCATATTACCATACAATGTAATTACTCTTGGACGATTTAAAATGTTTTGTTCATAGAAACGAACGATATCATCAAAAGTCATTGTTTTGTATAATTGATACTTTTCAGGACCTTTAGGAGTTTCTCTTCCTAATTCTCTTCCCATAGCAATATACGTTGAAATGTAGCGGAAATTTGGATAACTAGAAGATAACGAATTGATAAGTCCAGCTCTAATCATTTGTAAACGCTCAGGTTTTTTTGGTAAATGATGAATTAAACTGTCTAATACTGTAATCGCATCATTTGATTTATCTACCTGACAACCAATATATGCATAAAATAAACCAGGATTGTTTTTATTCGTTGGAGAAATAAATGAACCGCTAGTCGTGTAAGCCAATGAACGGTACTCTCTAATTTCTTGCATTAAAATACCAGAAAAACCATCATCCATATAACTATTGAAAGCTTCTGCGTACACTTCATCTTTTAAATCCCCTGAAAAGTTCGGGGTGTTTATCAAGAAATAAATTTGACTTTGTACGGCTTTATCGTCGTTCATGACATAAATTTTATCTTTCGGTATGTCTTGGTATTTCTTATCTAAGAATGGCACCTTATGCGAAGATTTATCTTTGCTAAAAGTAGACTCCAACATTTGTGTTAATGCAGTTTTATCCAAATTTCCAACATAATGGTAGCTTGTACCGTAGTTTTCAGTTTGTTTTAAAGCACTTAAAATATCTTGTACTTGTAATTTTTCCAACTCTTTGATTGGCAATCTACTTAAAGCACCAGCATTTTTACCATTCATAGCAAAATCTAACAACATACTTCCCATTCCACTTGGATCTTTTTCTTCCGATTCTCTGTTCGATTTGATCCCATCGATGATCACTTTCAATGCATTTTGATCTGCTTGAGGATTGTAAACTAATTCTTTAATGATAGGTAATGCTTTTTGTAAACTCGCTTCTGGACCTTCAAACGCAAAAGTCGCTTTATTTCCAGTGAAATATGCAGAATAAGAAATTCCTAATAATGCAAATTCTTTCTTCAAGGCATCTCTTGAAAACTCTTTTGTATAGCAAGAATTGAATAATTGACCTGCATATTTCAAATTTGGAATGCTATCCGTTCCGACTCCCCTCTGAACTCTTAACGTAAAAATGTCGTTGTAAGGATTTGGAGAAATATAAAAATCAGAAGAATGTAATTTAGTAGTTAAAGCATCTTTTTGGTAATCAATAAAACGCGGATTTTCATTTTCTTTCACATCAGCTAAAAATTTAGTAGCATAAGCTGACTCTATTTTTTGATCAGCAACAACTGGCTCAAAACCTGGTTTATCTAATGTTTCTTTTTTAGGGAAACCAGTTGAAGAACGGTAAGTTAAATAGTTTTCTGTGAAATATTTATTAGCAACACGAATGATATCTTCTTTCGTTAATTTATTGATTTTGTTAACATCTTCTAAATAATCTTCCCAAGTAGCACCTTGACTAAATAGATAAACAAGGGTCATACATCTGCTGTTTTCATTCTCTAATTCTCTTTTGCGAGACATAGCAATTTCTTGTTTGATGATAGTCAACATTGTATCTGAGAATTGTCCTTTTTTCACTTTTTCAATCTCAGCCATTACTAATGCTTCGGCCTCTTCAAATGATTGACCCATTACTTTTGGTACAATAATTACCATATCTGCACCATCATCATTGTACATCAAATTGGAAACACCTGCACCCATCACTTTACCATCCAATTGAAGTTTGTCTAACAAACCTGTTTGTGAACCATTGGATAAAATGCTATTACATACTTGTAAGGCTAATTCATCTTGGTGTCTGTTACCAAAAGTTTTATAACCTAATGCTTCAATTTTGATCGGCGTGTACTTTACTTCTACTAATTCTTTTTTCTCGAATTTACTTTGCGGGTAATTTGGAAATTGAGGAACAGGAGCACTTCTTAATTTAGAAAATTTTTCTCTAATAACACGCTCAGCAACAGCAACGTCGAAATTTCCAGAAATAATCAATCCCATATTATTCGCAACGTAGTAATCATTGAAATACTTGTACATTTTAGTTAATGATGGATTTTTCAAATGTTCAACAGTACCTATGGTTGTTTGAGTTCCATATGGATGAGATTTAAATAATTGCGCTTGAATTTCTTCAAAAACACGACTAAAAGGGCTATCCATTCCTCGGTTCTTCTCTTCATAAACCACTTCTAATTCAGATTGAAAAGAACGGAAAACAGGATTTTGCAAACGATGTGCGTATAACTCTAACCACTTTTCAATTTGTTCACCAGGAAAAGCATTATGATACACAGTCATATCAGTTGCTGTAAAAGCATTTAATTCAGTACCACCAATGCTTTTAATTAGTTTATCAAATTCAGTTGGATTAGCATATTTAGCACTTTGTACACTTTGAATATTGATTAATTTTTGAATTTTTTTACGTTCAGCATCATCTGTCGTTCTACCCAACAAATCGTAATAATATACTATTGAATCTAAAAACGGTTTTTCTTTAGCGTAATCTGTTGTACCTAATTCCGTTGTTCCTTTAAATAAAAGATGTTCAAGGTAATGTGCCATACCCGTTGCATCAGCTGGGTCATTTTTACTACCTGCTTTCACCGCAACTGCTCCATACACCCCAACAGCGTGCGGATCTGGATTTAAAATTACTGTTAACCCATTTTCAAGGGTAAATTTCTTGATTGTAAATTGCGCTTGCTGTGCAAATGCATTGATACCCAATACAAAACAAGCAACAACAAACAAAACGCTGTTTTTCAATTGATTCATAAAAAATAATTAATTTAAAGAAAAAAATTTGAAATTTATTGATTTACAATTTCTTTCGACGACAAATATATATAAATGAAATAAAATAAAAACCCGTAAAAATACTTGTTTATGTCTTCATTACCATCATTCCCAACCAAACTGCAACTACTCCTAAAATCACACTTAACAACATATAAACGAGTCCTAAAAAATAATTTCCCGATTGAAGTAATTGTAAATTTTCATTAGCAAAAGTTGAAAATGTGGTAAATCCTCCGCAGAAACCAATGACTAATAAGTACTTTAATTTTTCATCTACTCGGACAGCATAGTGTAAAAAAATCCCTATTAAAAAACAACCTAAAAAGTTGATAATGAAAGTTGCTAACGGGAATTTTCCAGAAAAATAGTGAGATACAAAAAGAGAGGTTAGGTAACGCAATACGCTACCCAACGCTCCTCCTAATGCTATTAATAGTATCTTTTGCACTATTTCACTTTATTCATAATATCGTCCGCCTTTTGGTTGGCTTCCTGCTCGATTTTTTGTGCTTTATCTTCGGCAGTTTTACGAAGTTTCGCAGCAGCCGTTTCAGCCAATTTTTTCTTAATCGGATTACCTCCTGCTTCTGCAACTAATGCATCAGCTTGTTTGTTTCCTTCGGCTCTAACTGCATCAGCGGTACGTTTCGCTTCCGCTTTAACTTTATCAGCTTGGCGTTGTGCTTCCGCAATGGCTTCTTGTTTTTTCTTGTTTAGGTCTTCTTTTACCTCATTCACTTTCTCGGTTACTTTTTGCTTCACGACTGTTTTTACGGAATCTTTCGCTTGGTTTACCGCATCTTTCACCGAATTTTTTAGGTTACCTGTTAATTTTCCAATCGCCTCTTTTAAATCTACTTTCACCACTGGTTTTGTCACCTTTCCTGTTATTGAAGCCGGAACAGGAATGATTGCTGGCAATTCTTGTAATTTCAATTTAATCGGTAAATTATTCAATTTTTTAAGTCCTTCTTCCACTGCTTTTAATGCAGATGCAGGAATTTCTTCACGTGGAATATTCAACATCAATTTGTAATCCATATCTTGTTCGAAAGAAGTTGAACCAGAAACGTCTGTGTTGATTTTTCCTAATTTCACTGTGAATGGTGTTAAGGAAATTTTTCCATTTTCAAATTTGAATTTTGCTTTAAAATCTCGCAATGTTTGCGTTGCTAATTTTTGCATATTCAATTCGTTTGCCAATTTATTCAATGGCTCAAATCCAGAGATTGAAATTTCGTTTGACGCAATATCTCCATTACCAGTTAATGTACTGTAAACTGGTTCCATAGAAGGTTGTAAAATCGTTTTCATAGTAAATGAAGTCGAAATTTTACCTTTAGCATATTTTGCTATCGGTGCTAATTTTTCAATCGTTACGAAGTTTTTCGCTAAATCAGCAATGGCAATTTGTTGAATGTTATAACTAAAATTCACTGCTGGTTTGTGATGATTTTGTGTGTTATACGAACCATCTAATCCAACTGTTCCTCCTAATACATTCATTTTTAAATTATTTAAAGAAGCAACTTCTTCTTTTAACCCAACCGAACCTTTGGTGTTTTGAATGGAAATTCCGTTGTATTTAATCGTTTTCACATCCATATTTAAGGTAATATCTAGGTTATCTGGAATTAAAAACGGCTCTGTGGAAGCTGGTGTTGGTTCTGCGGGTGTATCTGCTGTTGGTGTAGTTGTAGTAGTTGAAGAAGTTCCCATCAACGCATCTAAATCTAGCGTGTTACTATTGAAATTAAACGTTCCTTTTAATAATTCATTTCTGAAAACATAGGCTAAATAATTGTCAATTGTTCCATTCATATTGAAATCACTAGACCCCATTTTTGCCATTAACGTTTCTAAACGTAAATTTTTCGGAGTAAAATGCAATTTCATATCACTCACTTGAACAGGAGCTGGTAAATCAACGGATTTATAAAGTACATCCATCAATTCAATCAAACCATCTGCTTTAAACTCCTCGTAACGTTCTTGTTCGATGGTACTCATTCTACCGTTTAAAGCGATATCGGCATTTAATTTTCCTTTGTATTGTTCTCCTGGTGCCATCGGCATCACTTGACCCAAGGTTGCTAAATTCACTTTCGCTTTTACATTTGCATCAATCAATGGGTCGGTCATTGGGTTACGCATTTTTAACACAAGGTCTAACACGTTTCCAGCAAAATCTGCGTGAAATTTATCTACATCTAATTTCATTAAGTCCATATTTGCTCCACCTGCAAACGATGAACCTGCTTTAATCGCAATGTTTTTAATCGATTGAGGCAAACCTTGGTATTGAACAGAAGCATTTTTCACCTCAATTCCAGCATCCCAACCTGGCATATTTTTGTCGTCCATAACTCCCTTCACTTTAGCGTGCATTGCCAAGGTTCCATTAGTTACCATATTTTCATATCCTGATTTGTAGAAAGAAGGAATTAATGAAAGGAAATCTTTGAACGTTGCTTCCGAAGCGTTTAGTTTCAAATCCATATTGTCTTTTTTCTCCAACATTTCATAGAAACCATCTAACGAGAATTTCAACGCATTTAATTCAAAAGTATTTTCTTTCAAAGTGAATTTAGAAGTCTTCTCTGTAAACTCCATCAATAGATTGACAACAAAATTTGTTTTCACCTCACTCAAATACGACATTCCATCCATTTCATATGTGAAAGCATCCATCGAAGTGGTTGTTTCAAAATCAATTACATCCGCAGACAAATCTCCTTTTCCAACATGTGTCAAGTTTTTGATATCGGTAAATAGGTCCATACTTGCATCCTCGTAACGAATATTCGCATTGTTGATTTCGTATTTTTTCAGACTTAATTTGAATGCAGAAGGTTCTTCTTTTTCTTCGGGTGTTTTGATTGAGTCTGGTTTTACAATGTTATAGTTTGCAGTACCATCTTTTAAAACACGCACATCGAAAGCAGGTTTATTCAACGTTATTGCTTCCACTTCCATTTTGTCACCACCCACTACACTCCAAAAATTAAGGTGTGCTTCAAAACTTTCCATACTAGCCAACACCACTCCTTTGAAATTTTTGTCTTTTCCGGTAACTTTTAATCCCTCTAATTTTGCAGTAATGTGAGGAAACGAAGAAATAAAGGTCAAATCGAAATTTTTCAATTCAACATCAGCCAACAAGGACTTATTTGCTTCTTTTAGAACAGCTTCCTTAATGTCATCTTTGAAAATTATCGGAATAGTTATCCCAATGATAATCAATACACCAAGTGAAATTCCTGTCCACTTTAAAATTGATTTTACTTTACTTTTTTTCGCTTTCTCTTCCATACTATCTACTATGAATGAATATAAATTTTTAAGGATAACGAAAATAAACACTTTCTCGTGTGAAAAGGAAGAAATTTAAGGAAAGTTATTGATTGAAAAATGTTGAAAGTGGTTATTGTTTATTTTTATAGTCAATAACAACAAGGACTTTGCAACTACATTTATCCATAGCTGATTTTAAAACTTGGACCCATTCCGAGATGAAAGGCGTTACACCTGCTGGAATTATCCAACGCATTGCATACGACACACGTAAAATCACAGACCCCAATGAAACTGTTTTTTTTGCATTAGAAGGAAAACACAGAGATGGACATACCTATATTGCCGAAGCTTATAAAAAAGGAATTCGTTTATTTGTTGTCAATCAACATTTTGATGATGAATTTGATTACAAAGACGCTTGTTTTTTTCAGGTAGTTTCCCCACTTGCTTCTTTACAATTACTAGCTAAAAATTACCGTAAACAATTTCATTACCCAGTCATTGCCATTACAGGAAGTGCAGGAAAAACGACGGTTAAAGAATGGTTGTATCATTTGGTGTCCGACACCTTGAATGTGGTTCGTAGTCCGAAAAGTTTTAATTCTCAATTGGGTGTTGCATTGTCTTTATTAGAAATGGGACATCAACATAAAATTGCGTTCATTGAAGCGGGAATATCAGAACCCAATGAAATGGAAAAATTAGTGGAAATGATCCAACCAGATTTTGGAATTTTCACCTCTTTTGGTAGCGCACATTCGGAAGGATTTATTAGTAAAGAAAGTCATTTGAACGAAAAAATACGTTTATTTCATTCAGTTAAAAAAACGTGGTTTCATCAGTCTATTAAACTGTCTAATAGTATTATTCAAAAAATAAACGGAGAAGAAATAAACGACGAAAAATTTAGTTACTATTTATCACTTTCACCGTTTAAAGATACCGTTAGTGAACATAATTTATCCATAGCAGTTGCAGTTGCAAAATACTTTTCTATTCCGGAAGAAACGATTATTGCTCGTATTGAAGATTTACCTCGTTTAGCTTTACGAATGGAAACCTTTGAAGGGATCAATAATACGACCATCATTAATGATGCCTATAATATGGATCTTGATGCTTTGGTGCATTCCTTGGAATATCAATTAAGTATTTCGTCGGGAAAAAAACGCATTGCTATTCTTGCCACGGATGGACTACAACCTTATCAGCAAGAAGAGATTACACACATAGTAAACCGATTTCGTTTAGATGGAGTTTATTTCATACACACTAATGAACTTCCACCTGTAACAGAAATTAGAGATTGTACCGTTTTAATCAAAGGAACGAGAGCCTCGAATTTGCAACGCATTGCCCGTTTGTTTACCTTGAAAAAACACAAAACACGATTGGAAATTAACCTTACAGGGGTAAAACATAATATAGACGTTTTCCGACAATTAATTCCAGGTTCTTGCAAAATACTGGCAATGGTAAAAGCCTCTTCTTATGGTTCAGGAGCGGTGAAAATGGCACATTACTTGGAAAAAATCGGTATTGAATATTTAGGAGTTGCCTACGCAGACGAAGGCGTTGAACTACGTCGCAATGGGGTTACTTTACCAATATTAGTAATGAATGCAGAAGAAGAAGGCTTTGATGATATCATTCAATATCAACTAGAACCTTCGGTGTATTCTTTTGAAATGTTGGATGCTTTTATTCACGCATTAATTCTGAACGAAAAAGAACAATATCCTGTTCATTTAAAGTTTGATACAGGAATGAGACGCTTGGGATTTGAGCAAAATGACATCAATAAAATTGTTTCTGTTTTACAAGCTCAACCAGAAATTCGTGTCAAAAGTGTGTATAGTCATTTAGCCGATGCTGATAATCGACAGGATGCAAGTTTTACGAAAGAACAAATTCGTCGTTTTAGAACCATTTGTGAAGATTTAGAACCAAAAATTGCATATCCATTCATAAAACACCTTGCCAACACGGAAGGAATTGGTAGTTACCCGAGTGCCCATTTCGATATGGTGCGCATTGGAATTGGTATGTATGGATATGTTTCCAATCCGATTATTGCAGATCAATTAAAACAAGTAATTTCATGGAAAAGTGTTATCACTCAAATTAAAAAATTAGTTGTAGGAGAAAGTGTCGGATATAATCGTCAATTTATTGCTAACGAAGATACTACGATTGCTATTATCCCCGTTGGATATGCTGATGGTTTCCGAAAATCATTAGGAAATGGAGTAGGGTCCGTTTATATTCAAGGAAAAAAATGTCCCGTTCTTGGGAATGTGTGTATGGATATGATTATGGTAGATATCACCCATATTCAGACACGTGTTGGAGCAGACGTAGAAATAATTGGTAATCATCAAAATCTTACCGAATTGGCTTCCTTAATGAAAACGATCCCTTATGAAGTGTTGACCTCGATTTCGCCGAGGGTACATCGGGTTTACGTGGAGGAATAAAAATGGGATGTTGCAATGCAACATCCATATCAGGGATGTTTTATGAAACATCCATATCAAATTGATGGGATGCTGCAATGCAACATCCCATCCCAATAAGATTGATTTTAGATTTTTTTATCTAATACGTCTAAATGTAAATGTGTTCCTTCGGTATGAAGAATATGTTCAGCGCGTTCGATTTCTTCAACGGTTCCGTTGATAATTACTAAAAAACGACCCTCGTTGATATGTTGTTCATATTTCACAATGTTATCTGAATGAAAACCGATCGTGGTTAGGATACTAAATAATCCAGAACCAACCACACCGATTTCAGCACCAGCGATAGCACCTACCAATGCACCAGCACCATATAAAAATCCTAAACCTGGTACAGCAAAAATTCCCAACCCAGTTAACAGACCTAATGTTGAAGCACCTACCACTCCTAATGCAGTCGCTTTTACTCTAACATCATCTAGTGATTTTACGTGTACGTGGTCATCCACGATTTCAGCCTGACCAATTAACGATGCCTTTTCCATAGGAAAACCTGCCTCTTTCAAACTTTCCAAGGCTTTAATCGCCATTCCGTGTGTTTCGTATATTGCAACTTGTGATTTCATTTCTCTAACTTTTAAAGTTTTACTATTATACTACAAAGGTACCATGCACAAGTTCCTAGAGAATGACATTCGTCAGGAAAATGAAAAAAGTTGATGAAGAGGGATAATTCTTTCAAAACTCTAACACGTATAAACATAATTTGAAAGAGTTTAAAGAAGGGAAAACCCATGAAAATTTAAAGTGTAAATTATAAGTTAAATTTTGATATACATTAAGGTTTTAGCTGATATAGGAAGCCAACCCAACCTTTTCTATACACGAGAAAAACCAAAAGAAATTTCGGAAAATAACCACTCGAAGACACTCAATTAAAAAAGTCAAACAGAATATGAATTAATTCCTCAATCTTAATCCATAATTTATAACCAAAATATTTCTTTATCCCTTACCTTTGTGAGGTATGGAAGAGCAATTAAGACCGATTACGGATTGGTTACCATTAACGAAACAAGAAGTTGAAAAAAGGGGTTGGGACGATGTAGATGTTGTGCTAATTTCGGGAGATGCCTACGTGGATCATCCTGCCTTTGGTACGGCTGTCATTGGGCGTATCATTGAAGATGAAGGTTTCCGTATTGCGATTGTTGCGCAACCAAATTGGAAAGACGATTTACGTGATTTCAAGAAATTTGGTAAACCAAAATACTTTTTTGGAGTTACCGCTGGATGTATGGATTCAATGGTGAATCATTACACTGCCAACAAACGTTTGCGTTCAACGGATGCATACACACCGGGTGGGGAAGCGGGTTATCGTCCTGATTATGCTACGATTGTTTATTCCAACATTCTAAAAAGATTATATCCTGACGTTCCGGTTTTAATTGGAGGAATTGAAGCGAGTTTACGAAGAGTTACTCATTACGATTATTGGAAAGATGCGTTGATGCCTTCGATTTTAGTGGATTCCAAAGCGGATATGTTGGTGTATGGAATGGGAGAACAACCTTTACGTGAAATGTTGCGCTTATTGAAAAAAGGAGTGCCATTCCATTCCTTAAAAACACTCAAACAAGTTGCCTTTTTACAAGATAAATCGGAAGAATTACCAAAAAACAAACAGTGGGAAACCGTTGAATTAGCTTCTCACGAAGAATGTTTACAAGATAAAATCAAATACGCAGCGAATTTTAAAATCGTTGAGGTTGAATCGAATAAATGGCAAGCAAATCGCATTATACAACACGTAGGAAACCAAACTTTGGTTATCAATCCTCCGTATAAAACAATGTCTGAAAAGGAAATAGACCAATCGTTCGATTTACCTTACACTCGTTTACCTCATCCGAAATACAAAAAACGCGGAGCCATCCCTGCATACGATATGATTAAATTCTCTATCAATATGCACCGTGGATGTTTCGGAGGATGTAGTTTCTGTACGATTTCTGCTCACCAAGGTAAATTCATTGCCTCACGTAGCGAAGCATCTATTTTAAAAGAGGTAGATGAGGTGACTAAACACCCTGAATTTAGAGGATATATCTCGGATTTAGGTGGACCATCTGCGAATATGTATCAAATGAAAGGGAAGGACGAAGAAATTTGTAATCGTTGTTCGAGCCCGAGTTGTATTCATCCCGTAATTTGTTCAAATTTAGATACGTCACACAAACCGTTAACGCAACTTTACCGTAAAGTAGATGCTAAACCAAAAGTGAAAAAAGCATTTATTGGTTCTGGAATTCGCTACGATTTATTGGTTGATGATTTTAATAAAAACAACGAAGACGGAAATCACGACGAATACATTGAACAAGTGGTGACAAGACACGTTTCTGGTCGTTTGAAAGTAGCGCCTGAACATACTTCTGATGCAACTTTACGTGTAATGCGTAAGCCGTCGTTTAAATATTTCCAAAAATTCAAAGAAAAATATGATACCATTTCAGAAAAACACCATTTAAATCAACCGTTGGTACCTTATTTCATTTCCTCTCACCCAGGTTGTGAAGAAGAAGATATGGCAAATTTAGCAGCGGAAACAAAAGATTTAGGTTTTCAATTGGAACAAGTGCAAGATTTTACGCCTACACCGATGACTGTAGCAGAGGTTATATATTATTCTGGGGTGCATCCTTACACACTCAAACCGGTAAAAACAGTTAAAACGAAAGAAGAAAAATTAAATCAAAATCGTTTTTTCTTTTGGTACAAACGTGAAAATCGTGAATGGATCAAATCGAGATTACAAAAAGTAAACCGACCAGATTTGGCAGAACGTTTATTAGGCGACGTAGTTGAAGAAAAAAAATCGTATGTTCCACCAAAAAAACAGGAAAAAAAACATACTTCTACAAATCAATCACATACGAAAAACGACAAAAAAAGAGATCTTCCACCGTGGTTGGCTAATCGTCGGAAAAAGTAGAAATTACGTGCGATAGAAAATTTCCAAATTAAATTTTAGGAATTTATTAACAGACGATATTAATAACTTTATCTGTCCAAAAATGAATTTCGTCGACGAATCGCTATTATTTTTGAGGAACTAAACTGACTTAAATCGTGTGTTATGAATATAGAAGCTATCCAATTGGAAATTGAGGCATTAAAGTCAAAATTGACTGGTAATTTGTTTGAAGATGGGGAAACTCAACAAGCAATTTATGAGTTGAAAAAACAATTAAATCCAGCAATCGCAGAAAACCCGATGTTGGAAGAAGAAGAAGAGTGTTTGTATTGTGGAAGTTAATTTGATCCGTAAAAATTAGTTTCGGTATAAACCAAAACAAAAGGCTAATCTTTCGATTAGCCTTTTGTTTTTTATATAAGTCGTTGTTTTACAACAAATCATTCGCAAGATTTGCTAATTCGGAACGTTCTCCTTTTTCGAGTTTGACATTCGAAAAGAGTTTTTGATTTTTCAAACGGTCTATGATATAAGCCAACCCACAACTATGTTCATCAAGATATGGTGTATCAATTTGTTTCAAATCTCCTGTGAAGACTATCTTGGTATTTTCTCCAGCACGTGTAATGATGGTTTTCACTTCGTGAGGTGTTAAGTTTTGTGCCTCATCGATGATAAAAAGAATGTTTGACAAACTTCTACCACGAATGAAAGCAAGCGGGGTGATAACTAATTTACCGTCTTTTTCCATTTCAACGATGGTGCGGTGTTTCTTTTCCGTTTCGTTAAATTGGGATTTGATAAATTTCAAGTTGTCCCACAAAGGCTCCATATAGGGTGCAATCTTATCATTTGCATCTCCTGGTAAAAAACCGATTTCTTTGTTAGAAAGGGGAACCAATGGTCGTGCTAATATAATTTGTTGGTATTGCGTATGTTGTTCGAGTGCACTCGCCAAAGCAAGTAAGGTTTTACCCGTTCCTGCTACCCCTTCTAATGCCACTAATTTGATGTCGTTATTTAACAAAGCGTGTAAGGCGAATGCTTGTTCGGCATTTTTTGCCTTGATACCATAGACATAGTTTTTATCAACTCGGTCAATGTTATCCGTAACTGGATTGTAATAAGCAAGGGTTGAGGTTTTCCCATTTTTTAAGACATAGTATCCATTTGCGGTTTTTTTGTTTCCTAAAATTCCATTTTCTGGGATACTTTCTTTTAGGTATAAGTCACGGATGATGTCACTGTCTAAATTTTCAATGTGACTGTACGCTGTTTCTTCTAAAATTTCGCTATCAACCTTCCCTGTTTCATAATCTTCCGAATGTAAACCAAGCGCTTTCGCTTTGATACGAAGATTGATGTCTTTGGTAACTAAAATTACATCCTTCGTAGGTTCTGTTTCTTTCAGTACCAACGCACTATTGATAATTTTGTGGTCGTTTTTTCCAACCGAAAAGATGTATTCGGCATTGTATTCCTTCGGACTGCTATCTAAAATGATTTTGAAGCGTCCCAAATCAGCACCACCTAATTTAACCCACGATTGTAGGTTACCGGAACCCGCGATTTTATCGATAAAACGAATTACTTCACGTGCGGCAAAATTCTTTATGTCATTGCCTACTTTAAACTTATCTAACTCTTCCAATACCGTGATTGGAATTGCCACGTCGCTCTTTTTGAAATTAATAAGCGAGTGATGGTCGTGTAATAGCACCGATGTGTCTAACACGTAGATTTTCTGTTTCTTAGCCATGGCTGTATTTTTTTACTAAAAGTACTTGTGAATACATTCACGTTTACTGGTTACTCATTTACGTTATCCAAACGGAAATGTGAATAGCAAAAAAGGTAACGAATTAATATTCAGTTAATTTTGTAAGTAGTTAGGAATTAATTCGTGGCCGAAATTTTCTTTTCAATGAACTTAATACAAGTTACAAAAATTTAATCTACAATACAAATAAATCTTCGGCAATTTTATCCGCCCAGGATTTACCATCGTCTGTCAAATAGATATGTGTTTCATTTTGAGATACCCAGCCTTTATTGATAAATTCAAACAAAGTAGTTTGAAAAGCCTCTGAAAGGGGTAAAATCAATGATAATTGGTGTAAATCTACTCCCCAACGGGTGCGCAATCCAACCAAAAGCAATTCGTTAAAACGATTTTCGGGTGTAAGAAATTCAAAGTCATAATCAGGTTGATTTCCTTCTATCCCTTTCATATACAAGGTATTGTTTGCAATATTCCACGAGCGGTATTTTCCATCAAAAGAATGTGCAGACGGTCCAATACCTAAATACAACTCTCCTTTCCAATAACTTGAATTGTGTTTGGAATAAAAATCAGGCAATCCAAAGTTTGAAATTTCGTAATGGTCAAACCCGGCTTGTTTTAATTTGTTTTGCAATAATTCAAATTGAAGCGCCTGATTTTCATTGGATGGTGTGTTTATTTTCTTCGATTTTACCCAAGAGGCTAACGCTGTTTTTTCTTCAATCGTCAGGCAATACGCTGAAATATGCTGTACTCCCAATAGAAGCGCAGTTTCAATTTCGTTTTCCCATTCGGATAAAGACAAATCGGGTAATCCATAAATCAAATCAATGCTTATGTTTTTAATCCCTGCCTTTTGAGCGATTGGTATACATTCTTTGCTTTGTTCCACGGTATGAGCACGGTTCATCCATTTCATTACCGATGGATTAAATGATTGTAATCCGATACTCAAACGATTAATTCCGTTTCGAACCCACATTTCAACCTGTTCTTTGTGAATATCATCCGGATTGGCTTCTAGGGTAATTTCAGGAAAATCTACTACCGAAAAATGAGAGTAAATCGTTTTTAAAATATCAGTTAATTCGTTTTCTGTCAACAAACTCGGTGTACCCCCACCAAAATAAATCGTTTGAATAGGTTCATTTTGAATACTTTCCTTTCGAGTTTGTAGTTCTTTCACTATACATTCAATCATTCGTTCCCGATAGGATTGAAAAGTCGTACTGAAATGGAAATCACAATAGGAACATTTCTGCTTACAAAATGGAATATGAATGTAAATTCCCGCCATTTATTGTTGAATTAATACACGGTTCACGTACGTATGGTTAGTCGTTTTAATTTCAAACAAATACATACCTTGTTTTAGGAAATCAGTATTGATTTTAAGGAATGTACTTGCAGGTTTGTAAGTTCCAAAACGTTTTCCTGTTAGGTCAAAAATGGTAATCTCCGACACGGACTCAATGGTAGATTCAATAGTTAATTGATCATTCAACACTGGATTTGGATACACTTTCAAGGTATTTACAGAGGAAGTTCCGCTTGTATCACAAAAAGACTTCGTGAAAGAGGATTTAAAAGAGGTAGTTGGCAACAATGAAACAACGGTATCTTTATCATTTTGAATAAAATACATACTACCCGCTTGTGTATCTTTCATTCCATTTCCATTATAATCGTGAATTGTGATGGTATAACAATCAGGTGATAAACACATTTCTTGTTTTATTACTTTTCCGAAAGTTCCATTGTCGTAAGGACCACCGCTATAAATTACCTCATCGCTTTTATTCGTGATTTTCCAATTCGTTTCTGATCCTTTATTATCCAAGGTTAACAAAAATGTGTAGGATTTGGTATCATTTACTTGTTCAAATGAATGCATTATTGTATTGTTTTTCAACACGTCATCTTTATCCGTTTGAATGGTTGCAGTAAGCGTATGCGTTCCTTGACCAAAAGATTTTGAAGGTAGAAAAAGAGTGTCTGTTTGGTACGTTTTTAAATTTCCTGTCCACGGAATAGATAGTGAACTTTCATTATCGAATTGATAGGAAATTGTTGCTTTCGTTAAGTCGTTAGTTCCCGCATTACTGATAATCACATAAGGAACAATGGATTGCGAACAATTACGTTTGATTAAATTCGTACCAACAAAAGGTAAAAAAGCATCATCTGAAATAGGGGTACTACCTTGTAAATAGGCACCATCCAAGGTTTCTTGTAAAGAATTCACGGGGTCTAGCCACGTTTTCAAACGAGTAGAATCAGTGTTTAAACCGTTCCACGAGTCAGCCATTTTCCCATAAAAATCGGTCATAAAATCAGAAATACAATCCGAATCGCCTCCGTGTAACTGTCCAATAAACAAATGATTTTCATCGAATAATGGCGACCCCGAAGAACCAACTTCTGTAATTCCCTGATCCCAATTAGTTCGCCAATGATTTGATGGTTCACCCGGATTAAAAGCATCTGAATGTAAACTATCTTTATCAAACGAAATCTTTTTAATATCCGCATAGGGATGGTGAATTCCCGTTCCAGAACGAGGCGTTTTTCCGGAAACATTCCATCCTGAAAAATAGACATTCCAAGTAGGATCTGGCATTGCATTTAACTCACACAATAAAAAATCGGTTTGTTTACTTTTTGCGACTAATGAACACCCATTAATGGTCATTGTTTGTGGTCCGTCTACCGAAGGTGTAGAAGTTCCACAGTCTGCTTGTTCAGCAGGTGCTTCCCAACGAAAACGATACACCCAACCTTCTGGTTTCGTTCCACAATGTAACGCAGTTAACATATAAGGTTTTACTGGTCCTATCGTTGAATTCATCATGGTACCTGTACACAATCCCCCTGCCCCATTTAGTATTAAAACAACTGCATTGCGCTGATTTTCAAAACCATTTCCTTGCGGACAATTCACGTCAATGTTACAAATTCCTGAACTATTTAATTTACGTTTCAATATTCTAGAAATTGGTTGATATCCGTGTACTACCGTTTCCAATTGAAGGATAGAAGTATTTCTATTTTCCAAAGGTTCTTTCACCTCAATTATTACTTTTTCATCATAGATTAAATCTGTTCCTAAATAATGTGAAACGCTATTATTCAATGAAGTATAAGCACCTACATATGTATTTGAATTTGCTCCAACTAAATAAATCGTTGATCCTTGTTTTAGATGAAAATAGGAAAAAACAATATTGATGGATACTGCTTTTTTACACCAAATACCATATTGATAAACCACACTTCCATCGATCAGGGTATCGATTTTTGCATTTTCTAATACATTTACATTCAATGAAATTGGTTTTCCATATTCCATTATTTTTTCACGAGTAAAGGTAATATCTGAAGTATCAATACTTGGTAATTCGTTGAAAATAGATGTTTTAGAAACCGTTTTTTTCAGAATTTCAGGTAAACCTACATAAGCAGTTTGGGACCATCCAAAAGCAGATAGCAAAATGAATATCAGAAAAATAGAATACCGCATTGCAATAGAGTTGACCTACGAATGTGAAAGTAAGGAATTTATTAGAAAATACAAGTTAGAATTAGTAAATTCGTAGAGATTGAGTAATAGATTTCAATTAGAATTAGTTGAAATGTGTACTTTAATTTTATTATAATTTTTTGATTATCAAAAATGTGTTAATACTTCTTTAATTTGTAGAGTATAAACATATAAAATACATAAATATCAAGTTATGAAGGTATTGTTGGTTGAGGACGAAAAAAAAATGGCTTCGTCATTGAAAGTTGGTTTAGAAGAACAAGGAATGAATGTTGAACTCGCTTTTAATGGTGCTGACGGATTAAACAAATCAATGACAAACGTTTATGACGTAATTGTTTCTGATATTATGATGCCCGGAATCAGCGGGTTAGATATGTGTAAATCACTTCGAGCGCAATCAATTCAGACACCTGTTTTATTCTTAAGCGCTTTAGCAACAACTGACAATAAAGTGGAAGGTTTAGAAATCGGAGCAGATGATTATTTGGTAAAACCATTCGAATTCAAAGAGTTAGTTGCTCGCATCAAAACTCTTTCGAAACGAAATAAACCTGCAAATCTTTCTGAAAAAACGTTAACTGTCAAAGATTTAATAATGAATTTAGAAGCTCGATCAGTCAAAAGAGCAGGGAAATCGATCGAACTTACTGCTAGAGAATTCGACTTATTACAATATTTCATAGAGAATAAAAATCGTGTTATCTCTAAAAAAGAGTTAAACGAAAACGTTTGGGATATTCATTTTGATACTGGAACGAATGTGATTGAGGTGTATGTCAATTATTTAAGAAACAAAGTAGATAAAGAATATTCAATTAAACTAATTCACACTGTTCATAGCAAAGGGTATTTGCTTAAAGATGAATAATGCAAATAAGAAACAAAATAAACCTCTATTTCATTACATTAACAGCTTCACTTCTGTTAATTTCATTTTTGTCTATTTACTTTTTTACTTTAAACGACAGACAAATAGAATTTAGAAAGCATATTTTAAATAAAGCTACAACCAGAGCAATTTATAGAATAAAGCTAAAATCAATTAATCCAGAGTTACTTAAAACCCTTGACGTTCATAAAAAAGATTTATTAGATCAAGAAAACATTTCAATCTACAACGAAAAACACCAAAAGATTTACACCAATAATAATTCATACGATTTTAAGAATATCATTCCTGACTTTTCAAATAAATTAAATTATATCCGCAGTGTAAAAGAAACGAATTACAATTATAATGCGTTAGAAATTGTTGCAAAAGTATACCCATTTGAAGGAAAAGAATTCATCTTAATCGTAGGGGCAAAAGACACGAGTGGAATGCAGCAGCTAGCTGATTTGAGAAAAAATCTAGTTTACATTTTTATCGGAATTTTGACGTTTATAGGGTTAGCAGGATGGATCTTCTCCAAAAAAATTCTAGAACCGATTTCAAAAGTAATGAACCAAGTAGATGAAATTTCTGTGGCAAATCTATCCCAACGATTAACAGAAAAAAAAGGGAAAAAAGATGAAATTTCTCGTCTAATTCACACATTTAATGAATTATTAGATCGTTTAGAAAAAGCATTTCAAATTCAACGGGCATTTATCTCGCATGCATCTCACGAATTAATAAACCCATTGACATCTATCTCTTCTCAAATTGAAGTAAGTTTACTTAATACTCGTTCCGAACAAGAATATCAATCATTATTACACTCTGTTCTAGATGATATTCAACGCTTAAGTACGATTTCGCAACAACTTATTAAACTCTCAAAATTTGCAAATATTAGAGATAAGGTCGGATTTAAAATGGTTCGCGTTGATGAATTTATTTGGCAAATTAGAAAAGATTACCTTGATAAACATCCTTCAGCAATAATCCAACTTAAAATCGAAAAGCTTCCTGAACATGCTGAAAAACTGGAAATTTTTGGAAATGAAACCTTATTACAAACGTGTGTTAATAATCTCATTGAAAATGGATTAAAATATTCGAACGACAATAAAGTTGAGATCACATTGGATTTTGATGATCAACAAATCAAATTAAATATAACTAACCGTGGAGAAGGAATAGCTGAAAAAGACTTAATCCATATTTTCACTCCATTTTATAGAGCAAAACAAGTATCAGAAATTCAAGGGTATGGAATTGGTCTTTCTATTGTGAAAACAATTTTAGATCTACATAAGATTGATATTCAGGTAAAATCGAAATTAAAAGATAAAACTACTTTCAGTTTGATAATTAACACTTTATAGAAAATTAAGTTTTTTTAATAGATACTATAAAATTCTTTAATAAATGTTTCTAATTATTTTCTAAGTTTTTTGATACATTTGTTAATTAAGTAGTCATTCTGAATGAAAACATTTTTTGCTCGATTAATATGTCTAAATGCAGTTATATTACTGTTTTCAGGTATATTGTTTTCAGCAACAAATATTCAACAACATTCTTCATCCAATTACAAAAAGGTACATTATTCTTCTAAATCTGAAGTTAATGTAGAATGTCTTTCATTTTTAGAAGAGGAGGAGGAAGAAGATAATTTTTTCGAATTTAATTATCATTTTGACTTTGAATGTCCTTCCATTTTCTTCAAAGAGAAATCAATAAATTCACTACAATTTCATTCAACATCTTATCAGTATTCACCTACTGAAAAAACGCCTCGTTGGATAAAAATTAGACACATTATAATATGATTTATAGTTGATTAGAACACAAAAACACTTTCTAATTAATCTATGAAATTATGAACACAAACGTTTTTGACTTGGATGAAACCATCCAGCAATTAAAAAAATACTTACCTACTCAAGGCCCATTAAAAGATTTCGTTTTCCTAAATTCTTTGGCTTGTTTTCAAGACCTTCCTTTTCACGAAGCAATGAAACGATCCTCTGAAATTTTTGGTTATAAAACCTATCTTGATTTAAAAGACTTTCGCAAATTATATAACAGAGGCGAAATCAGCGCTGATATCCTTGATAAGGTAATTTTAGAAAATAAAGAAGCATCCGAACTTGAAACGTGGAAATACAAATTAGTTGAACACGATTATCAAATTCGAATTCTTTCTCGTGTAGGAGTTTTACGAGGAAAATGGAAAAAATTCTTAAAAATTGATTTAGATACCTTCGTACATATCAATCTTTTCAGAATTATTGGTGCCTATTTAGATCAAGGGATTTCCATTTGGAATTTTCCATCACACAAAAATGGTTTAAGAGCCGCAATAGCTGATTTAGAGAAAAATAGTTTTACTAGTTTCTTTCAAACGGAACGAGCAAAAACACTTTTATTAGATAAAAACATCGAAATAAAAGATTTACTAAACATTCTAATTGGTAAAGAAGAACTCAATTTTCAATATATCTTCGATCAACAATTTGCTCATCCCGGTTGGTCGGGAATGGTAGCCTATTTGGAAACAAATCCGCATACTTTACTCGATAAGCGTTCTGTTTCTTTAAAGGATTTTATCTTTTTAGAATTGCTTTTGGAAATTGACGTACTTGAACATCGCTACACTGGAAAATGGACACCACTTGGTATGTTATCTAAAGTGGAACCAAAAGACATTCTTGGTCCATCTCGGCATCCAGAAATTACAGAGGTACTTAAACTTTGGCAAGAAGCTTACGAATGGTCATACTATGATGACGTGTTACATCATTTAACTGTTCAAGAAAAAACGCCTGCACAAAAAGAAGCCTCATTTCAAGCGTTATTTTGTATCGATGATAGAGAATGTTCTTTTAGAACGTACATCGAACAAACAGATACAAAAGCTGAAACATACGGAACACCTGGATTTTTCAATATTGAATTTTATTACAAACCAGACGGAGGAAAATTTTTAACGAAATTATGCCCTGCTCCTTTGCCAGCAAACCACTTGATTTTAGAAAAGTCAAACAAATATAAAATCAAAAAAGAAGTTGGGTTTTCAAGTCAAAGTCACGGATTAATTGTTGGCTGGTTGGTTTCACAAACCTTGGGATTTTGGTCTGCTTTTAAACTTTTAAAATATATTTTCAAACCTACCTACGGTACCACAACGGTAAGTTCGTTCCAACATATGAGTTCAACAAGTAGCTTGATTTATGAAAATAAAGGAGGCGAAAAAGAACACGACTTACAAGTTGGATTTACGGTATCTGAAATGGCGGATCGTATTGAAAGTTTGATAAAAAGTATCGGTTTAACCTCAAATTTTGCTGATTTAATTTACATCATCGGACACGGTTCAACAAGTGCAAACAATGCCTTTTATTCTACAATGGATTGTGGAGCTTGTTCGTGTAAACCTGGTTCGGTAAATGCCCGTCTTGCCGCTTTGATGGCAAATCGTGAAGACGTAAGAGCCATTCTTGCAGAACGTGGGTTGGTTATTCCTAGTACTACTCAATTTGTTGGAGGACTTCACGATACTGCACAAGATTTAATGGTGTATTATGATATTGCTTATCTATCTGAAACCAATAGACCTAAACACCTAAAAAATCAAGAAACGTTTAATAAAGCATTGACGTTAAATGCAAAAGAACGTTCGAGACGTTTTATGTCTATCAATTCAACACAACCTGCTGAAAAAATACACAAAGCTATTCAAAGTCGTACTTATTCATTATTTGAACCTCGTCCTGAATTAGATCACGCTACAAATTCATTGTGTGTGGTTGGTGGACGTTGGTTGACAAAACACGTGTTTTTAGACAGACGTGCTTTTTTAAATTCATATGATTATCAACAAGATTTGAATGGAGAGTATCTACTAGGAATTTTACGAGCAGCAACACCTGTTTGTGGAGGAATTAATTTAGCCTATTATTTCGCCAAAGTAGATAACCAAAAATTTGGATCGGGTTCAAAATTACCCCACAACATTGTAGGATTGTTTGGTGTAGCAAATGGAATTGAAGGAGATATCCGTCCAGGATTACCCAAACAGATGATTGAAGTACACGACCCAATTCGTTTAATGACAATTGTAGAACATTATCCAGAAGTTGTGAAACGCATGTTGGAAAGTGCACCTGCAACCTACGAATGGTATGCGAATGATTGGATGAAATTAGTTGCTATACATCCTGATACAAAACAAGCTTATATATTAAAAAACGGAAATTTTGAAATCTACAAACCTGTTAAAACTCACACTAAAACCGTTTCTGATTTACAAAAACTTGTTGAAAGCACACACAAAAATATATCTACTCACCAAATAATAAGCGCATAGTTATGGAAATGTTTCTTCACTACTTTTTGCTTATTCCTTTTATAGGATACGTGATTAGTTTACTGATTTCGTCCAAAAATGAATTTGCAATTTCACGCTTGGCGTTTATTACTTTATGTATTCAACTTGCTTTTGCCATCGGGTTTACAGTTCGTTGGGTTTGGTTAGGAATGCCAAGTATTAACCTGAAAGAATTCTCCATCTATCAAGTAGATGATTATGATTTCTTTATCGACCTATATTTTGATCATATTTCCGCTGTATTTTTAGTATTAGGTGCGTTTTTAACGTTCATAATTACGTATTACAGCAGATTTTATATGCACC
Source organism: Crocinitomicaceae bacterium (assembly GCA_044370735.1). Classification (GTDB taxonomy): domain Bacteria; phylum Bacteroidota; class Bacteroidia; order Flavobacteriales_D; family Crocinitomicaceae; genus CANHVK01. Next base: position 25,278 of record JBILUY010000004.1, read on the forward strand.
GTGAACACGGATTTAAACGTTTCTTCAATACTATTTTGTTGTTTTATTTAGGATATAACATCATCATTTTATCTGGAAACTTTGAAACTTTATTCATCGGATGGGAATTTTTAGGTATTTCTTCATTCCTATTAATTGCTTTTTATAGAGATCGTTACCTACCTGTAAAAAATGCTGTTAAAATCTTTTCCCTATATCGTATCGGTGATATTGGACTGATTTTAGCAATGTGGTTAAGTCACCATTTGTTTCACGAAAACGTGACATTTGGTAAAATGCATAATGAAGAATTAGTCAGTCATTTGCTTCAAAAACACAGTTGGGAAGGCTTTTTCATTTCCTTTATGATTTTGGTTGCCGCACTTGTAAAATCTGCTCAATTGCCATTTTCATCATGGTTACCAAGAGCAATGGAAGGTCCTACCCCATCGAGTGCTATTTTTTATGGTTCTTTATCAGTTCACATTGGGGCTTTCTTATTATTGAGAACACACCCATTTTGGGAACATCAAACATCGGTGCGTATCCTAATTGGTTTCATTGGTGTTTTAACCTGTATTGTAGCAAGTTTGATGGCAAGGGTACAAACATCTGTAAAAAGCCAGATTGCTTATTCATCGATAGCACAAATTGGATTGATTTTCCTTGAAATTGTGGCTGGATGGGATGATTTAGCGATTTATCACATTTGTGGAAACGCCTTGTTAAGAACCTATCAATTATTAGTTTCTCCGTCGATTGCAAGCTATAGAATTAAGGAACAGTTATATCATTACGAACCGAGAGAAAAAACGATTGAAGATAGTTTACCAAGACGCATCGAATATTCATTCTATATTTTAAGTTTGAAAGAATGGAATTTAGAAACAATTATTTACCAAGTGTTTTTAGCTCCTTTACAACGATTTGCTAAACGTTTTAGAATATTTCAAATGAATGTGAGTATTATCTTTTTTGCTATCATTTTTGTAGCAGGATTGGTTTTAATATCCATAAAAGATACCTTACCTCCTTTTTCGAAAAACTATCTACCAGGATTTTATGCATTCGTTGGTTTAATAATGGTCATCAGAGCATTTACTGAACGTAGAAACGTGGTTATGTCTTGGTTTATGGTAATGATGAACCATTTTTGGATTGCTTTAGCTATTTCAATTAATGTGCATATCCACTATTCCACTTTAGCAATGTATTTAATAGGTGTGATTGGATCTGCAGCAGTTGGATATTGGGCAATAAGAAGACTAATTCACAAAGAAAAACGTATTACGTTGGCACGTTTCCAAGGACATTCATTCGAACATCCACGTATCGCTTTTATCTTTTTGTTAGCTTGTTTAGGAATGGCCGGTTTCCCAATTACACCCACTATGATTGGAGAGGATTTAATCTTTTCAGCCGTGAGGGAAGATCAATATTTCTTGGCATTCTTCTTATCCATCAGTTTGATTGTAGATGGATTAGCCTTAGTAAGAATATATGCACGCTTATTTTTAGGACCACACGTAAAAACATATCATTCTATAGCACATAAATCAGCATGACTTCGACTCCGTTCAGTCTGACGCAAGTTTCACTGAAATACCTGACTGAGCTGTGTCGTGTCTGACTGAGCGAAGTCGAAGTCACTAAATAAAAAATTATGAAAACAGAAAATAAAACAAACATCCCAAAAGACGGATTAGCAGGATTGAAAGAGAATTTCAGTTCAGATGCATTGTCAGGGTTTTTAGTGTTTTTATTAGCACTACCCTTGAGTTTAGGTATTGCGAAAGCAAGTGAATTTCCAGCAATTTTTGGTTTGATTACCGCAATGGTTGGTGGTATCATCGTAAGTTTCCTTGCTGGATCAAAATTAACCATCAAAGGACCAGCAGCTGGTTTAATTGTGATCGTAGCAGGAGCAGTTACAGACTTTGGAGGCGGGGAAACTGGTTGGCATTTAGCATTAGGAGCTATTGTTGTTGCTGGAGTGTTTCAAGTGCTTTTTGGTGTATTAAAACTAGGAAAATTAAGTGATTTCTTTCCTTTGTCAGCAGTACACGGAATGTTAGCAGCGATTGGTATTATCATTTTGAGTAAACAAATTCACATTTTAGCTGGTGTAAACCCAATGACACCCGAAGGAAAATCAATGGTAGAACCCTTAGAATTATTAGAACTCATTCCTAATACGTTGATGCATTTCTTTGCACACAAAGAAGTAGCAATTGTTGGTTTAGTGAGCTTAGCCATCGTGTTTGGATGGCCAATGTTAAAATTTGGTTTCTTGAAAAAAATTCCTGCACCATTAGTTGTATTAGCCGTTTCTATTCCGTTAGCTATGGGATTAGGTATTCACAACATCCCTGAACACATCGAAAATGCGGTAAAAGTAAAAGCATTCAATCCGTTAGTAAGTTTTGATAAAGGTTTCTTTGATATTCTAGGAATAAATGTAAGTTTTGATGGTTGGTCACAAACAGGAACTTTTATCAAATATGTGATTATGTTTGCTTTGGTAGGTAGTTTAGAAGCATTATTAACAGACAAGGCCATCGATATGCAAGACCCTTTCAAACGCAAATCAGACACAAACAAAGACTTAATTGCAGTAGGTGTTGGAAATATCATCGCTGGAGTATTAGGTGGTTTACCAATGATTAGTGAAGTAGCACGTTCATCTGCAAACGTAGCGAATGGCGGTAAAACACGCTGGGCAAATTTCTTCCACGGAATTTTTATCTTACTCTTTATGATTTTCGCTGTAACATTCAGTAATTACATTCCCAATGCGGCATTGGCTGCAATGTTAATTGGTGTGGGATACAAATTAGCTCATCCAAAAGAATTTGGTCATATGGCCAAAATTGGACAAGAACAAATTGCCATTTTTTTAGTCACCATTTTTGTCACTCTTTCAACAGATTTATTAATTGGAATTGGAGCTGGTATCGTTTTTAAAATTATAGTACATCTGTATCACGGTTCACCTATCACCCATTTATTTAATGCCAAAACTGTCATCGAAGGAAATACCATTCACGTAAAAGGATGTGCCGTTTTCAGTAATTTCATCGGGATTAAAAAAGCAATCGATACATTCGAAAAAACGCAAGATGTAATTTTTGATGTTACGACGTGTAAAATTGTAGATCATACCGTGATTGAAAATCTTCACCATATAAAAGAAGATTTTGAGAATGAAGGCGGTTCGTTTACCATTCAAGGATTAGAAGAGTTTAAACCACTTTCAAAATCGAACCATCAATTTTCAGCGATGAAAAAATAAATCATTTTTTTCCCTCCTTGAGGAGGGATTAAGGGAGGTGACCTAATTTGTAATTTTTATTTCACCTTCCTTAATCTTCACTTCGCTTACGTTTGTTATTCGAAATTAAAACTTGCTCTTATCAAGGGAGGAAACTTAACTTCATTATCATTTTAAATATATGAAAAAACAATTTTTAACCGTACTTACTTGTGGTTTAGGGTTTTTAACCTTCGCACAAGAAGCTCCAAAACCAACAACACCGGATGTCAAATTTCCCGAGTTTAAAAAAAATCTAAACGAAGACGGAAGCCATTACATCAAGTTTACTACTGTTGCTCAATTTTGGTCACGTTATACGGATATGAACCCAAATTCTAAATTAAATGGAGCAGCAATTAACCCATTTGATATCGGTGTAAGACGTCTGCGTTTTAGTGCCTTTGCACAATTAACTGACCGTGTATTTTTCTATGCGCAATTTGGTCAAAATAACCTTTCTTATACCACAGCCTTACAAACTGGTTCTTTCGTGCACGATGCAGTCGGAGAATACAAAGTGTCACGAAAAGGATTATTTACATTAGGAACTGGTTTAACTGGTTGGGGTGGACCTCTCCGATTTGCTGCACCAGGAGTAGGTTCTATTTTAGGTGTAGACGCTCCTTTGTATCAACAAGCTACGAATAACGTGAACGACCAATTCTTACGTAAGCTTTCAGTTTATGCAAAAGGACAAATCGGAAGGTTAGATTACCGAATTGCTGTTTCAAAACCTATGTATGCGAAAAATGCATTACAAGAAAATGCACCTTTGAATAAAACAAATTCAACTTTCCGTTTACAAGCACCTCAACTACAACATCAAGCGTATTTTCAATATCAATTCTTTGATAAAGAAAACAATACACTTTGTTACACAACAGGAACATACCACGGGAAAAAGAAAATTTTCAACATCGGAGCTGGTTGGGTACAACAAGCAAAAGCTAATTGGATTTTAAACGGAACAGATACTACTTATTCCAATATGTTATTGTTAGGTGCGGATGCGTTTTTAGAATTACCACTTTCTGAAAAAAGAAATGCCATCACAGCGTATGTTGCTTATTCAAACTACAACTTCGGAAAAAATTACATCCGTAATGTCGGTGTTATGAACCCAAGTGGTGGATTTGATAATACAAAAGGATGGAATGGAAACGGGAAAGGCGACGTGAATGGAATGGGAAATACCCTTCCTATGATTGGAACTGGAAATACCTTGTATGGATTAGTAGGATATAAATTCAAAGACAATCTTTTCAAAGAAAACGTTACTTTACAACCGTATGCAAGCGTTCAGTATTCTGTTTACCAAGCGCTAAAAGACCCTATGGCATTGTATGAAGGAGGTCTCAATTGGTTAATCAATGGTAGTCATAATAGCAAATTAACCCTAGGTTATCAATCTCGTCCTATCTTCACACAAGATGCAACGACAAACGAATGGAAATCTACCGCTCGTAAAGGTATGGTCGTTTTACAATACCAAGTGAGTTTCTAAAAAATATGAAAATATACACACTACTTATTGCTTTTCTTTTTGTTGGATTAATTTCCTGCAAGAAGAAAAGCGTGGTAGTTAGCCCTAATACCTCATCTAAAACTACCTGTATCGACACGGTAAATATTTCGTATGCAAAACAAATTCAACCGATTTTGAATGCCAATTGTGTTCGATGCCACGATGCAGCAGCAATCCAAAATTTCACCAGTTACAAAACAACCAAACCTTTTGCCGAAGCGGGAATTTTAGAAGGGTGCATCACTAGTAAACCTGATTTTCTGTTAATGCCACCTGCAAATAAAATGGATAGTTGTAATATCAAGGCAATTCAAGCGTGGGTAAGACAGGGGATGAAAGATAATTGATTATAAGATTAAAAATTTGAAAAATTTTAAGATTTCAAACCTATAAAATCACTACCTTAATCCCTCACTTTAAAACATCAAACTATGGAATTAACTATTCCCAAAAGTAGTTTGGAAAGAATTGTTATTCTGGGCGGTGGATTTGCAGGTATTGAATTAGCAAAGAACCTTTCTTCCAAAAAATTTCAAGTCGTATTACTCGACAAAAATAATTATCATCAATTTCAACCTTTATTTTATCAAGTTGCTACTGCGGGTTTAGAGCCGAGTGCGATTTCGTTTCCATTCCGAAAATTGTTTCAAAAGAACAAAAATTTTCATTTCAGAATGGCAAAGGTCGAAGGTGTTGATACCGCAAATCAAGAGGTACATACAGACCTGGGAACACTATCGTATGATAAATTGGTGATTTCAATTGGTGCTACTACCAACTTTTATGGTAATGCCGAAATTGAAGCCAATGTTTTGCCATTAAAATCAACCTCGGAAGCATTGGCTGTGCGCAATACCTTGTTTCAAACCTTGGAAGATGCACTTCTTGAAACAAACCGTGAAAAAAGAAAAGCCTTACTTACCATCGTGATTGTGGGAGGTGGTCCTACCGGTGTGGAAGTTTCAGGCTCACTTGCAGATATGCGTCGTTTGATATTTCCTAAAGATTATCCTGAACTCGATTTTAACGAAATGGAAATCTATTTGGTCGATGGAGCAGAACGTTTATTGGGTGGAATGAAAGAACACGCTTCTGAAAAATCAAAACAATACCTCGAAAAATTAGGAATTAAACTCATTCAAAAGTGCCACGTAACGAGTTACGATGGTAATCAATTAGTATTGAGTAATGGTACCATAATACATACAAAAACGGTCATCTGGGGTGCGGGTGTAAGAGCAAATTCACTAAAAGGACTTGCGCCAGAAAGTGTGTTACCAAACGGACGATTAGCAGTGAATGCCTATAACCAACTTGAGAACGAACCGACTATTTTTGCGTTGGGAGACGTTGCACAAGTACAAGACGACAATTCCTATCCAAAAGGGCATCCACAAGTGGCACAAGTAGCCATTCAACAAGCATCCTTGTTAGCCAAAAATTTGAATAAAAAAGACATTAATCAATGGAAAAAATTCACCTATAAAGACCTTGGTTCGATGGCAACCATTGGTCGAAATTTAGCGGTGGTAGAATTTCCAAAAATGAAATTTGCCGGATTTTTTGCTTGGTGTGTGTGGATGTTTGTTCATCTTATTTCGCTCATCGGAACCAAAAATAAAGTGCAAACTTTCCTAAATTGGGTGTGGAATTATTTCACTTACGACCAATCTTTGAGACTAATTTTAACTCCAAAACGAAAGGAAAAAAAGGAAAATTAAGAGGGAGATTTACATCAAAAATTGTAATGGATTACAATAAAATGATATCAAAAGTTGTAATGGATTACAAATAATAGTGTATATTTGTTGTAATCCATTACAATTTTTTTTCACTATGAATTCATTTTTAGAAATAAGTAACAGACTAATTAACAATGTAAAAAATACATTTACACGCAGTTTAATACATACTATTGATTGGAGTCAGCCAGTTATAGAAATAAGAGGAAGTCGAGGAGTTGGAAAAACAACACTTTTACTACAAAAAGCAAAATCCATTCAAAAAGCAGGGGGTAAAGTAATATACATATCTCTCGATACTCCCTATTTTTTTAATAAAAGTTTATTTGACTTCGCAGTAGAGTTTACAAAATTTGGTGGAGAATACTTATTTATAGATGAAATTCATCGATATCCTGCAAAACACAAACAATCAGATTGGTCGTTAGAACTTAAAAATATCATTGACGCATTTCCTGATTTAAAAATCATTTATTCAGGTTCTTCAATCCTACATTTATTTAACGGAAATGGTGACTTAAGTAGAAGAAAAGCAAGTTATTTAATGTCGGGATTATCGTTTAGAGAATATTTAGAAATGAATAAAATACATTCATTTGAGATTTTAAAAATTGACGATATAATACAAAACCATACAGAAATTGCTCAAAAAATAACGGAAACAACACCACCTCTTTTGCATTTTAACAACTACCTAAAATTTGGTTATTATCCGTTTTACAAGGAAAATGAAAATGTTTATTACAATCAATTACAAAATGTAATTCATTTAATCATTGATACAGATATTCCTTACTTAACAACAATATCTGTAAATGCGAAGGAACAATTAAAAAGGTTATTAGGAGCAATTAGCACTACTGTTCCCTATACCCCGAATATGAAAACACTCGCTAATTTAATTGAAGTAACAGACCAACGAACTTTATTAAAATACTTACAATTATTAGAAGAAGCACAGATAATTCAACTAGTAAAAAGTGATGCCGTAGGAAATAAATCACTACAAAAACCAGAAAAAATTCTGATTAATAATACCAATTTAATGTACGCATTGGGGATGAATAATACAGAAAAAGGTACACAAAGAGAAACTTTTTTTTATAATCAACTCACAATTACAGACAGAATAGTGTATTCAAAAACGGCAGATTTTAAAGTGAATGAAAAGTATATTTTCGAAATTGGAGGTAAAAACAAAGGTAAAAAACAACTACTCGGACAAGAAGATGCTTACATAGTTTCAGATGATATTGAAATCGGATTTGGGCAAAAAATACCCCTTTGGCTGTTTGGATTTTTGTATTAAAAAA
>JBILUY010000291.1:0-2764 GCA_044370735.1 Crocinitomicaceae bacterium
GTACTTATTACAATAAAAAGTTAAATAAAAAAAATTGAAAAAAAAAATATAAATAAAATAATTTAAAGAATAAAATATAATACTATTATATATACAATGAGTTCTCAAAAATTAGCAATTGGAATTGACTTAGGTACCACTTATAGTTGTGTCGGCGTTTACAAAGATGGTGGAGTAGAAATTATAGCCAACGATCAAGGCAATAGAACTACTCCATCTTGGGTAGCTTTTACTCCTGAAGGAGAAAGATTAGTAGGAGATGCAGCTAAATCGCAAGCATCAGCGAATCCAACTAATACTATTTATGATGCAAAACGTTTAATGGGAAGAAAATTTTCTGATCCAATTGTTCAACAGGAAATTAACACTTTTCCCTTTAAAGTTGTAGAAAATACCAAAACTGGGGGTTGTTTAATTCAAATTCAATACAAGGGTGAGACTAAATCCTTTACTCCTGAAGAAGTTTCTGCTATGATTTTAGGCAAGATGAAAGAAATTGCTGAATCTTTCTTGGGAACCCAAGTAACAGATGCAGTAGTTACTGTACCTGCTTATTTTAATGATGCACAACGTCAAGCTACCAAAGACGCTGGAATTATTGCAGGACTTAATGTGTTACGTATAATAAACGAACCAACCGCTGCAGCAATTGCTTATGGGTTAGATAAGAAATCTAAGGAAGAAAATGTACTTATTTTTGATATGGGTGGTGGAACTTTTGACGTTTCACTTTTAACCCTTGATGAAGGAATTTTTGAAGTAAAGGCAACAGGGGGAGACGGGCATCTCGGTAAAACTTTCTGCCGAGTTTAAAGAACTTAAATTGCTGGAAACTCCTTAGAGTTCTAATTACTAAGTTGGTTTAGAAATATTCCAATGGCCAAGTTAACTACTTGGGTATAGTAAAAATATTAGAAATTGGACAATCCGCAGCCAAGCATTTTTCGAAAGAAAATGAAGGTTCAACGACTAGGTAAAGTAATCTAAAAAAATTAGTTTTCATGATGAAATACCCACGAAAAGGTTCTATCATAATTAAACTAAATTATGATAAAGATATAGTCTGGACTATGGGGAAACTCATAGAAGATAGGATAAAGAGCCTATCGATAACATACCTCGGGAGAGGATTTTGATAATAGAATGGCAGAATATGTAGCTCAAGAATTTAAAAAAAAATCTAAATTAAATATTTCTGGTAATGCTAGAGCTATGAGAAGAGTAAAAACTGCTTGTGAAAGAGCAAAGAGAACTTTATCATCTGCAGCAACAGCAAATATTGAACTTGATGCTTTATATGAGGGTGTTGATTGCAATGTTACTATTACCAGGGCCAAGTTTGAAGATTTATGTGGTGATTATTTTAGAAAATCTATGGAACCTGTTGAACAAGTTTTAAGAGATTCAAAAAAATCTAAATCACAAGTTAATGAAGTTGTTCTTGTTGGTGGTTCCACTAGAGTCCCTAAAGTTCAACAACTACTCAGCGAATTTTTCAATGGAAAACAACTTAATAAATCAATTGACCCTGATACTGTCGTGAGTGCAGGAGCAAGTATACAAGCTGCAATATTAGCAGGTCATGGAGATATTAAAACATCTGAATTATTATTATTAGATGTATGTCCTTTATCATTAGGAGTTGAAACAGCTGGTGGAATTAATACAGTAATTGTGCCAAGAAATTCAACTTTGCCATGCAAGAAAACTCAAACTTTTTCAAATTATAGCGATAATCAACCAGCTGCGACTATCCAAGTGTTTGAAGGAGAAAGAAAATTTACAAGAGATTGTAATAAATTAGGTACTTTTGACTTGACAATACCCCCTGCACCAAGAGGGACCCTTCAAATTGAAGTAACTTATGATTTGGATTGTAATGGTATTCTTACTGTTTCTGCTTGTGAAAAATCTTCAGGAAAAGAACAAAAAATTACTATTAAAAATGAGAGAGGTAGATTGAGTGATGAAGATATTGAAAAAGCTATTAGAGAAGCAGAAAAATTCAAGGATGAAGATGAAAAAGCCACCAAGAGAATTGAAGCTAAAAATGGTCTAGAGGGTCTTGTTTATAGTGCCAAAAATTCTTTAAATGATGAAAAACTTAAAGATAAAATTTCTGAATCTGACAGAACAGAATTAGAAGCAAAGATTAAAGAAACCCAAGAATGGATGGATTCACACTTAAATGCTAGTACTGAAGAATTTGAAGATAAAACAAAAGAATTTGAATCAGTATCTCATAGAGTATTCCAATCAGCTTATGGGGCTGGAGGAGCACCATCAGGAATGCCAAATATGGGAGGTATGAATATGCCAGGAGGAATGGGTATGCCAAATTTAGACCCAGAACAAATGAAAAAGATGGAAGAAATGTTTGCATCTATGAGTCCAGAAGAAAAAGAAAATTTAATGAAGATGGCAGGTCAACAAATGGGAGGTATGGGAGACCCTTCATCTCAATCAACAACTTCTGATGTTAATAATAAGGCACCGTGTGTTGAAGAAATTGATTAAGTTATTTAAGTGTTTTAATAAATATTTAATTTGTATATAAAATTTATTTAGATTAGTAATTATTAAGTTGTATATATACTTTTTTAAATTAAGAAATCATCAAGTTATTTATTCACTTTTTAAATTTTATAATTATTTTTTTATTATATAATTATAATCGTTAATCATACTTTAAATTTTATCTAAAAAAAATATACTCATATTATTCATACTATTGATACTAAAAATTTTCAAATTAATGAGAGTA
>JBILUY010000087.1:0-10431 GCA_044370735.1 Crocinitomicaceae bacterium
GTAAATAGAATTTTATCAGACCATATTTCTACGTTATTATTTTGTCCAACATCCACTGCAATAGAAAATCTCAAAAATGAAGGATTTTCTTTAAGTCAAGATCATTCTCCGTCAGTTGATCATCCCCATGTTTATTTATGTGGAGATATCATGTATGACAATAGTATGTATTTTTCAAATGTGTCAGATGAAAAATCAACCATTTTAAAAGAAGTTGGAATATCTGGAAAAGAGTATATTTTGGTTACAATTCACCGAAATGCAAATACAGATGATGCTTCTAATTTAAATGCTATTTTTAACGCTTTAAATTATATACAAAATACAACAGGGTTTGATATTGTATTGCCATTGCACCCGAGAACCAATAAAATGATGGAGCAATTGTTGAGTAATGAAAACAAAGCTTTATTAAATGAAAATAAACATATTAAAATAATTCCTCCCGCAGGATTTTTAGATATAATTGCTTTAGAGAAAAATGCAAGATTAATTGTGACGGATAGTGGTGGATTGCAAAAAGAAGCTTTTTTCTTTCAAAAACCGTGTGTGATTTTAAGACCAGAAACAGAGTGGGTTGAAATTGTTCAAAATGGAAATGCTATTATCGCTGATGCAGATGAAAAACGCATAGTAGATGCAGCAAACACATTGCTAACAAAAAAAGACTTTACATATCCTAATCTTTTTGGGGATGCAAAAGCTTCTGAATTTATAGTTCAAAAAATCGTTGATTGTATTATATAATAATGCTTGTAGTTTTTGTAGAGGAAGTTTCTGAAAGGTTAATATATACCTTGGATTTCATTTTTCGTGATCGAAAAATCGAATATCAAATCACGAATGATCCTATCTATTACAATAAACTTGAAGGATTTAAATTTAATTACTCAAATCGCATTTTTGAAACAGGAGTTCATATTCGCCCGAGTGATTTAATTTTTTCAGAAGAAATCAAGGATTATCACATTCAAAAATCTTTGTTTTTTAAACTTGAATGCTTGTCTTTTGACGGAATTGTAGATCCAATAGCCTCAATTTTTTATGTGATTTCAAGATATGAAGAATATGTTATCCTTAAAAGAGACAGTCACGATCGTTTTCAAGCAAAAAATAGTTTGCAATATGAATATGGTTGGTTAAAACAATGTATTTGTGATCGTTGGTGTGAGGATTTAATTTCTTTTATGGAGGAGGAGTATTTAAGGGCTTTGTCTTCATTTAAATTTCAAACTACCATTATTCCAACTTTTGATGTGGATCACGTAAGGGCTTTTGAATGGAAAGAAGGAGTAAGGACTTGGGTGGCTAAATGGAAGGATTGGATTTCTAAAAATCGAGAAAATGCAGAATTGCGTTTACGAGTTTTAAATAAAGAAGAAAAAGACCCTTTTGATACATTTGATTACATACAAGATATCGCTGATCGTGGATTTGATGTTAAATTATTTTGGTTAGTTGGTGATTTTGCTAAATACGATCGAAATATTTCTGTGAACGATAATCGTCATCGAGGAATTATTAAAAAGATGTCAATGAATTCTCAAGTTGGAATTCACCCGAGCTATAAATCAAATTTGAGCGGCTATTACCTTGAGCGAGAAATTGATCGTATTCAGGAGATAATTAGTGAAAAACTAGAGATTTCTCGACAACATTATTTGAAATTAGCATTGCCTCAAACCTACAGGCAGCTTATTCATTTTAATATTTTGGAAGATTATACAATGGGGTATGCTGATGAAGTAGGGTTTAGGGCAGGAACAGCAAGGCCTTTTTACTTTTTTGATTTACAAAAAAATCATTCAACAAATTTATTAGTTCATTCATTTGCATATATGGATAGGACGATGAAAGATTATCTGAAATTATCAAAAGGTGAAGCATTTCAGGTAGTGGAAGAATTATTTAGAGAGGTGAATGCCTATGGTGGTGAGTATATTTGTCTTTGGCACAATGAATCGATTGGTAGCGCTTTTGGATGGGCAGGTTGGAATGAGGTGTTGGAATATACGTTGAACTTTAAAAATGAAATCCATTGAAGCTTAAATTAGATTTCGAAGTTACTCCTTCAGCGAATAAAATTTCATATCAATCCAAAACGATTTTTTTAGGGAGTTGTTTTTCAGATGAAATTTCTACAAAGTTTTCTCAAGCGGGTTTAAATGTTCTTTCCAATCCATTTGGTACAATTTTTCATCCTTTAGCGATTTTACATTTATTTGATGAGGTTGAAATTGAAAATACTTGCTTTCAACGAGGTGATTTATGGTTTTCTTGGATGTGTTCAGGGAATGTATATGCGTTATCGAAACAAGAATTGATTTCAAAGATCATTCATAAAAAACAAGAATTTCAAGATTATTTATCTACTGCAAATTTTCTTTTTATCACATTTGGTACATCAATAGGGTATAGGTTAAAATCGACGAATGAGATTGTAGCAAATTGTCATAAAATGCCAAGCACATTATTTGATAAAGAGTTAACCTCTTTTTCGGATATGATTTCAACTTGGAAATTGCTAATAACTAGGCTAGAAAAACTAAATCCAAAACTTAAGATCATATTTACGGTAAGTCCAGTGAGACATATAAAAGATGGGATTGTAGAGAATAATGTCAGTAAAGCACAATTATTTTCTTTAATCCAATCATTAGGAGGAGTGTATTTTCCTTCTTTTGAAATTGTAAATGATGAGTTGCGAGACTACCGATTTTTTAAAGAAGATTTGGTACATCCAAACGAACAAGCAATACACTATGTGTGGACTAAATTTTGCGAAACGTATTTAGATGAAAATACTAATCTAGTTAAGGATGAGGTGATTGCTATTCGTAAAATGGAGCAACATAAAATGCTTTATCCAGAAAGTCTAGAATCATTAAAATTTCAAGAACAAATTAAACGCAAAAAAGAAAGTTTAAATTCTCGTGTTCCAAATATCAAATGGTAACAATTAATTGTTCATTTTATATCTAATTGTTGTTTTAAGGATTGATATTTCATTGTATATTTGCAAACTGAAATAAAAGTATCTTACTATGGCTGATAAGGCAATTGCAAAACCTGGAAAAACCACGAAGAAAAGTTCAATGAGTGGTACAACCAAATTTTCAAAAGAAACTTATATTAAATGGTATAAGGATATGCTTTTGATTCGTCGTTTCGAAGAGAAAGTAGGTCAATTATATATTCAACAAAAATTTGGTGGATTTTGTCACTTGTATATTGGTCAAGAGGCAATTGTAGCAGGTACGATTTCTGCATCTCGTCCTACTGATAGTCATATGACTGCATACCGCGATCATGCCCATCCATTAGCATTGGGAACTGATCCTCGTGTTTTAATGGCTGAATTATACGGTAGATCAACAGGTTGTTCCAAAGGGAAAGGTGGATCTATGCACTATTTCGATAAAGAGAAAAACTTTATGGGAGGTCACGGTATCGTTGGAGCTCAAATTCCGATGGGTACGGGTGTTGCTTTTGCTGAAAAATACAATGGTACTGATAATGTTGCCTTTGTTTCAATGGGGGATGGTGCAGTTAGACAAGGAGCGTTACATGAAACTTTCAATATGGCAATGATGTGGAAATTACCAGTAATCTACATTATTGAAAACAATAACTATGCAATGGGTACTTCTGTGGAACGTACTACCAATGTGCAAGATTTATCCAAAATTGGTTTGTCTTACGAGATGCCATCTAAATCTGTAAATGGAATGTCGCCAGAAGCTGTTCACGAAGCAATTGCAGAAGCATGTGAAAGAGCGAGAAGAGGTGATGGTCCTACATTATTAGATATCCGTACTTATAGATACAAAGGGCATTCAATGTCAGATCCTCAAAAATATAGAACGAAAGAAGAGGTGGCAGAATGGATGGAAAAAGATCCAATCGATCATTGTTTATCTGTTATTAAAGAAAACAAATGGTTGAGCGATAAAGAAGTTCAAGAAATTAATGATTGGGTGAAAAAAGAAGTAGAAGAATCAATTGCTTTTGCTGAAAATTCACCTTATCCAGAAGCTGAAGAATTATACAAAGACGTATATACGCAAGAAGATTACCCATATATCAAAGAATATTAATCAAAAGAAATTATGGCTGAAGTAATTTATATGCCGAAATTGAGCGACACGATGACTGAAGGTGTTGTTGCAGAATGGCATAAAAAAGTTGGTGATAAAGTATCAAGTGGAGAATTGTTAGCTGAAATCGAAACAGATAAAGCTACAATGGAGTTTGAATCTTTCTATGATGGTGTTTTATTACACATTGGTGTTGAGAAAACAAAAGCTGCTCCTGTAAATGCTATTTTAGCAATTGTAGGGGAAGCGGGGGAAGATATTTCAGGTTTATTAGCTGGTTCTCCAGCTCCTGCTGTTGAAGAAGTTAAAACAGAAGCTCCTGCTCCTGTTGCAGCACCTGCAACTAGTGCTCCAGCTCCAGCAGCTCCTAAAACAGTTGCTACTCCAGCTCCTGCAGTATCAACTGATGGTTCAAGAGTTTTGGCTTCTCCTTTGGCTAAAAAATTAGCAGAAGAAAAAGGGATTGATATTAATATGGTGAGTGGAACGGGTGATGCTGGAAGAGTAGTAAAACGTGACATTGATCATTACACTCCTTATGTACCTGGTGCAGCAAAAGCAGTTTCAAGTGTTTCTAATGTAGAATCATTTGTAGATGAGCCTATTTCTCAAATGAGAAAAGTAATTGCTCGACGATTAGCAGAAAGTAAATTTACAGCTCCACATTTTTATTTGACGATTGATGTGGATATGGACAATGCTATTGCTTCTAGAAAAGTATTGAATGCGCAAGATGGAGTAAAAGTATCTTTCAATGATATGGTAATTAAAGCAGTTGCAATGTCATTAAGAAAACATCCTACAATTAATTCTTCTTGGTTAGGAGATGTGATTAGAAGAAATCATCATATTCATATTGGTGTAGCTGTAGCTGTAGATGAAGGTCTATTGGTTCCAGTGGTTCGTTTTGCTGACTCAAAAGGGTTTACTCAAATCGGAAATGAGGTAAGAGAATTTGCTCAAAAAGCAAAAGATAAAAAATTACAACCATCAGATTGGGAAGGAAACACATTCACTATTTCTAATCTAGGTATGTTTGGAATCGATTCATTTACTGCAATTGTTAATCCACCTGATAGCTGTATTCTTGCGGTAGGAGGGATTTCACAGGTTCCTGTAGTGAAAAATGGACAAGTTGTTCCAGGAAATGTAATGAAATTAACACTTTCTTGTGACCATAGAGTTGTTGACGGTGCTTCAGGTGCAGCATTTTTACAAACACTTAAAGGTTATTTAGAGAATCCTGTTACGATGTTGACATAATCAATATAATTAGTATATTAGAACGTCCTTATCAATCTTGGTAAGGACGTTTTTTTTTGAACGTTATGAACCTGATTTCAAAATTCTTTCAACTTTTATTTTTTTTTCTTTGTTCTGAACTGTCAGCACAAGTAGCTCCATTTGTAGATTATTCAGGTTATTTAAATACTTTTTATAAAGGAAATGTAAGAACGTTGGAATTTCAACGAATTAATTCTTTCCAGGCTGGTGATAATGTCGTTGCTTATGTTGATAATCGTGAGAATTTCAAAATTTTTAATGGTGAAAAAGTTGAATCAATTTCGGTACAATTAGTTCAATCACAAGTTTCAGATAATATAGTTGCTTGGCAAATCGGGAATTTTTTATATGGATATGAAAATGGTGTGAAAAAGACATTATGCACCAATACAGGTCAATTTGTTGTTAAAGACAGTATGATTGTTTATCAAGATACACGTTTTAAAACAATAAATGTTTGGTATAAAAATGAAGTGTTTCAAATTATGCAACAAACCGGAGATATGACTATGCCAGAAGCAATAGGTGAAAATATCATAGGATTTAAGGATAATGGAGATGTGTATCGCGTTTTTTGGAGAGGAAAATTATTTGAAATAGGAGGAAGTTCGTATGTTATGGATATGGTAGCTGGAACTGATGTGATAAGTTTTAATAATACGATTAATAAAACGTTTTCTGTTTTTGAAAATGGTGATTTTTATGATGTTGAAACAGCTTATATGAAAAAATATAAATCAGGTAGGGGGTTTGTCATCTATGAAGATCAGATTGGAAATCTTTGGAAATTTCAACAAGGAAACAAAATAAATGTAACTGATTTTAATTCTGGTGTTTGGGAGGTTTTAGATGATGTTTTTGTTTGGAATGAGAATAATTTACTTTTTACATTTGTAAATGATGTAAAAACACAAATTATAAATTATCTTCCATCGGATTACCAACTTAAGAATAGTCAATTTGTTTATAGAAACAATCTTGGTGGTATCTCTGTTTTCTATCAAGGTAAAAATACTGTGTTAACGAATCAAACCGAAAGTAAATATGCGGTTTATGGAAACACGGTGCTAGTTGAGTTATTTAATAAATCATATTTATATTTTTCGAATGGAGAGATTTTTCACAATTAAGAATCAATTGATTTTGATTTTTATAATGTTTACTTTGGTTGTTTTTTCGCAGCAACCTATTAAACCTTCAGGTCCTAAAATTGGGGTGTTAACTGGGAAAGTAGTAGATAGTTTAACGAAACTACCAATTGAATATGCTTCGATTAAATTATTCTCGGAAAAAGATTCTACTATTGCTGGTGGGATTTATACGAATGTTTCTGGTGATTTTATTTTAGATCAAATTCCAGTTGGAAGGTATTTTGTTAAAATATATGCAACAACTTATAATTTTCAAGTAATTAAGGATATTAGTTTTTCCCAAGAAAAAACAGATCGAACGTTGGGTGTTATTAAATTGTCAAGTAAGGTAAAAGAACTGAAAGAAGTTGTGATTACCTCTAATAAAAAAATGGTGGAAACTTCATTTGATAAAAAGGTATATAATATTTCAGATGACATTTCTTCCAAAGGAGGTTCAGTTGTGGATGCATTAGCTAATGTTCCATCAGTTGAAGTAGATCAGGACGGGAAGTTATCGATGAGAGGAAGCGGTAATGTTACTATTTTGATCGATGGTAGGCCAAGTACACTCACAAGAGATGGAGGTAATTTTTTAGCTGGAATTCCTGCCAATATGGTGGAAAAGGTGGAAATCGTTACCAATCCATCAGCAAAATATGATCCAGATGGAACTACTGGTATTATCAATATTGTTCTTAAAAAGAATAAATTAAGAGGGATCAATGGTAATGTGAATTTAAGTGGAGCAACAGGTAATATTTTAAATGGTTCTTCTTCATTGAGTTATAGAACAGCAAAAATTAATGTTTATGGAACTTATGCTTACAAACATTATGAAGGAGAACGAAATAATTTTGGTTTATTAAATCGTTATTTTGGAGATTCTTTATTTCGTTTAAAACAAGATCGTTTAGGAACTGATTATAATGTTACCCATACCTTAAAGGTTGGGTCCGATTTTTATTTAAAAGATAGAAATACACTTGGTGTATCATTTACGGGGAATTTAGGTGAGCGCAATCGAACAGGGGATTTACAAAATAAATTATTAGATAGTGCAGATAATCAGCTGTATTCTTGGTATCGAAATTCATATGATCCGTCTAAGCAAAAGAGTATGGATATGAATGTAAACTATAAATGGGATTTTAAAGAAGATAAGGGATATTTGAATTTTGATGTTACACAATCAATGAGTTTGGATACAACAGGAGGTGAATATGACCAATCTAATATTTATACAAATAAGAAAAATTTAAAACAAAGACTTTCAAATAACGAAACTGGTTCAGTGAATACTGCAATGTTAGACTTTGTTCACGTTTATCCTAAAAATATAAAAGTGGAGGCAGGATTAAAATCAATTATAAGAAATTCGATCATTAATTCGCAGTCAGAAACAATGGATACAGTGACTAATTTATTTAGTAAAGACACGCTTTCAACTTTTGATTACAAGTATACAGAGCAAATTTTTTCTGCCTATGGAAATTTTGCTCAACAGCGAAACAAATTTAAGTATCAAGTGGGATTAAGAGTTGAAGAATCTAAACAAGTGCCAAATTTGATTTCTAAAAATCTTGAATACCCCAAAAATTACTTTAATTTATACCCTTCCGCATTTTTATCTTATGCAGTAAAAGAAGGTTTAGATTTAAATTTGAATTATTCAAGAAGAATAAATAGACCAACAAGTGAGAATTTAAATCCATTTACGAGTTATGCTGATCCTTATAATTTAAGAATGGGAAATCCTGCAGTGAACCCGGAATTTATTAATTCTTATGAATTTGGAATGATTTTTAACAAAAAGAAATTACAAGTTTCAGCGACAATTTTTTATAAAGAAACGAATAATGTACTTCAAAGATATAGACAGTTTTATTCAAATGGATATGCTGCTGTAACTTATGTGAATATTGATCGATCAGAGAGCATTGGATCGGAATTAGTGATTTCATATAGACCAATCCCTGCTTGGAAAAATACATTTTCTTTTAATGGAAATCAAATACACTATTATGACGATGTTATTCAATTTACAAATACAAATGGTTTCAATTGGAGTGTGAAATACATTGGTTCATATGAATTTTGGAAGAAAACAGCAACCATTCAATTAAATGCAAAATACAATGCTCCAATCATTACACCTCAAGGAACAGTTCAGCAAAGACCTTCAATAGATATTTCAGGTGATAAAACACTAAAAGAAGGTAAATGGTCTATTGGTTTTAAAGTATCAGACATATTAAATACGCAAGAATTTCGAATACATTTAGATCAGTATAACATTCAGCAAGAATCTGTTTTTAAACAAACAACGAGACGTTTGTATGTGAATTTAGCCTATAAGTTTGGTAAAATGGAGGTTACCAAAAAAGGAAAAGTATCGAATGATAATGGAGGAGGTGGTGGAGATTTCTAATGAATTAATTGGATAATCTCTTTTGCCTCTTTTACATCGTGTACTCTTAAAATATTAGCTCCTTTAGAAACGGCAAGTGTATTAAGGACTGTTGTTCCATTTAACGCATTTTCAGGAGTAGTATTTAATTTTTTATAAATCATAGATTTTCTAGAAACCCCAACTAATACGGGTTGCTTCAAAAAATAAAAATCTTCTAATTTGTTCAGAATCTCATAGTTTTGTTCTGTTGTTTTTGCGAATCCAAACCCTGGATCAATAACGATTTCGGTAAGCCCTAACTCGTGTAAATATTCAATTTTATTCGAGAAATAATTAATCATTTCTTTAAATAAACTTTTGTAATTAGTCATTGATTGCATTGTTTGAGGACTTCCTTTTGAATGCATTAAAATGTATGGAATTTTATGTTTTGCAATAATGTTAAACATATTCGAATCGAGCTCTCCACCACTAATATCATTTATAATGTCAACACCTAATTCAATCGCAACTTCTGCAACATCCGATCTAAACGTATCACAACTCAAAATGATTTCAGGGAATTTTGATTTAATTTCTTTAATAGGGGCTGAAATTCGATTAATTTCCTCTTTTATAGATATTTCAGTTGCTCCTGGTCTTGTTGAATATCCACCCAAATCAATAATATCAGCTCCTTCATTTAAGTGTTTTTCAGTTTGTTTAAGTATTGTTTCAATTTGATTAAATCTACTTTCTGAATAAAAGGAATCGGGAGTAATATTAACAATCCCCATAACTTTCGGGGTGCTCAAGTCTAATAACTTTTTGCCTATTTTAAGGTGTTTTTTCATTGGAAATTATTAAATTCAACCCTTAAATTTAAAGATAAATGCAGACTTCTGAACAATATACAACCGTTATATCATCTTGTAGAGAAATTTATTCTAAAAAAACAAAAGATTATGGAACAGCTTGGAGAATTTTAAGACCAAGTTCGTTGACCGATCAAATCTTTATTAAGGCTCAAAGAATCAGAACAATACAAGAGACTGGTAGTAATTTAGTAGGAGAAAGTATTTCAGGTGAATTTCAGGCGATTGTAAATTATTGTATTATGGCTTTAATACAATTAGAATATACAGGAGATAATCTTGAACTTACAGAGGAAGAGGCAACTACCTTGTACGATAAGTATGCTTCTGAAGCTTTTGAATTGATGAAGAAAAAGAATCATGATTACGGCGAAGCTTGGAGAGATATGCGAGTTAGTTCGTTGACAGATTTGATTTTAATGAAAATATTACGTGTAAAACAAATTGAAGATAATCAAGGAAAAACATTGATTAGTGAGGGGATTGATGCTAATTATTACGATATGTTAAATTATGCAATCTTTTCTCTAATTCATTTATCTTATTAATTTTCTCTATTCTTAAATCTTTATTTTTAAACGATTTTAAATCTGAAATTTATGAAAAAGGCTTTTGAATGGTACGGTCAATCGTTAGTATTTAATTCAATTTTT
>JBILUY010000293.1:0-2738 GCA_044370735.1 Crocinitomicaceae bacterium
ACAATAGTAAATCAAGTGTTTTGACAAAAGAATTAAAAAAATGAGATTGAGTAATTTTATAAAACTTTTGTGGTAAAGACTTAAAATCTAATGCTACATAATCAATCAGTTTAAGTGATAATAATTCATCAACAACACTAGGTAATGAGCCATTTGTATCTAATTTCACCTTAAACCCCATTTTTTTAATCTCATGTATCCAAGGTATTATATCTTTATGTAATGTAGGTTCTCCACCACTTAAAACCACTGCTTCTAACAAGTTTTGCCTAGTTTTTAAAAAGTCAAGTATATTTTCTAAAGTGAATTGACCTTTACCTAATACAATTTCAGGGTTGTAACAATAATTACAACGCATATTACAGCCTGAAAACCAAACAATACAAGCAAGATGATTTGGATAATCTAAACAAGTAAAAGGCGTCAGGCTGTAAATTGATTTCATTTTACACACTCTTGAAATTGAACTCTTTGTCTATGCTCACCTTGTTTTCCCAAATTAAAACTTTCTACGGGTCTGTGATACCCCATTACCCGTGTATAAACCAAGCATCTTGTTCTCAAATGATTAGGTATCACCAATTCATCTTTTGTTTTACAGATTTTTTTTTCCATAATTATTGATTTATTTTTTATTAATTAGTTCTTCATCACATTTAGGACAATATTCAAAATCACCACTTAGATAGCCATGTTTAGGACAAACACTAAAAACAGGTGTAATTGTTATATAAGGTAAACGGTGATTTGAAATCACTTTTTTAACTAATTTTCGACATGCATCTGGAGAAGAGATTTTTTCATTCATATATAAATGTAATACAGTTCCTCCAGTATACTTACACTGTAACTCATCTTGTAATTGCAGTGCTTCGAAAGGATCTTCAGTAAAATCTACTGGTAATTGAGAGCTATTTGTATAATAAATATTTTCATCAGCTCCAGCTTGTATGATATCATGAAAGCGTTTTTTATCCTCCTTTGCAAATCGGTATGTTGTTCCTTCGGCAGGAGTTGCTTCTAAATTATATAAATTCCCTGTTTCTTCTTGAAAAATTTGCATCTTGTCTCTAATAAAGTCAAGAATTTCATTAGCAAAATCAATTCCTTGCTCAGATGAAATATCATATAAGTCAGATGAAAAGTTACGAATCATTTCATTTATACCATTTACACCAATAGTAGAAAAATGATTTCTAAAATGAGTTAAATATCTTTTTGTATATGGATACAAACCTCTATCATACATTTCATGAATAAATACTCTCTTTTTTTCTAATGTAGATTTAGCAATTGTTAATAATTCTGATAAACGTTCAACTAATCCATACTTATTTCCTTTATATAAATAACCTAATCGAGCCATATTAATAGTAACCACCCCTATACTTCCTGTCATTTCAGCACTACCAAATAAACCATTCCCTCTTTTTAATAATTCTCTAAGATCTAGTTGTAATCGACAACACATAGATCTAACAGCATTAGGTTTATACGCGTATGGATTTTCAACTCGTTGACCTTTTTCATTTATAAAATATTGACTACCGATAAAGTTTTGAAAATAAGAAGATCCGATTTTAGCTGTATTTTCAAAAAGTAAATCAGTATTCTCACCATACCAATCGAAATCTTCAGTTATATTTACAGTAGGAATTGGAAATGTAAAAGGCTGTCCAAATGAATCACCTTCAGTCATTATAGTATAAAAAGCTTTGTTAATCAAATTCATTTCTTTTTGAAAATGACAGTAAGTTAAATCTGTTAGTTTATTAACTCCTCTATCTTGTGCTTTCAAAATCATATCATTCGATATAATATTTTCAAAAAGATGACGATCCTTTTTAGTAGGTATTTGATTTTTTAAATCCTCTGGTACAACCCAATCGATAGTAACATTCGTAAAAGGTGATTGTCCCCAACGTGCAGGAACATTTAAATTATAAACAAAACTTCTGATCGCTTTTTCAACTTCTTGGTAAGTTAAGTTATCCTTAAACACATAGGGGGCTAAATAAGTATCAAATGAACTAAAAGCCTGCGCTCCTGCCCACTCACTTTGAAGAATACCTAAAAAATTAGCCATTTGTCCTAATGCTTCTCTAAAATGATTTGGAGGTTTGCTTTCTACACGTCCCCTAACCCCATTAAACCCATCGTTTAACAACACTCTTAAACTCCAACCTGCACAGTACCCTGTCAAACAATCTAAATCATGAATGTGAATATCACCATTACGATGGGCCATGCCCTCTTCTAATGAATAAACTTTATCTAGCCAATAATTCGCAATAATTTTACCCGCAACATTATTTACAAGACCTGCATTTGAAAAAGATGTATTAGCATTAGCATTTATTCTCCAATCAGTTTGACCGATATACTCCTCAATAGCTTGATTACTATTTACATAAGTAGTACCTGAATACAATCCCTGAATATGTTCTCGTTGCATTTTACGTGTATGTCTGTAAAGCATAAATGACTTTAGAACTTCAAAATATCCTAAATCATTAAGTTTTCGTTCTATACAATCTTGAATTTCTTCTACAGACCAAATCACTTTCTCGTTTAATCTTTCACGTATAGATATCATGACAGATTCATCAAAGGATTGATTAACACTTTCAAATCCTTTTTTTACAGCTTCAGTAATTTTATATTCCTCAAAAGGTAAATAACTGCCATTTCTTTTTATAACATATTTTTCCAT
The DNA here is from genome assembly GCA_044370735.1 of Crocinitomicaceae bacterium. Taxonomy (GTDB): domain Bacteria; phylum Bacteroidota; class Bacteroidia; order Flavobacteriales_D; family Crocinitomicaceae; genus CANHVK01. The sequence goes on from JBILUY010000293.1 coordinate 2,714, forward strand.
ACTTAACACTTTGAACATTTCAAAT
>JBILUY010000294.1:0-2734 GCA_044370735.1 Crocinitomicaceae bacterium
TTAAATTTCATGTTGATATTGAGGATTTAGAAACCCAAGACCTAAATTTTAAATCTAAATTGATTAATTGGGGACAACGATCAAGAAAAACAATACTATTTGATGCCAGAGAAGAATTAGACGGAGAAAAACAGAAATTGTACTATGTTACTGTCTTGGTAGACGACGTTCCAAAAGGAGAAGGAATTGGATTTTCAAAAAAATATGCAGAACAAGCAGCTGCTGAAAATGCCTGCACAGCAATTTTTTCTGACATTTAATTCTCTTAGTGTTTATTCAACAATGTGCCTTATATTAGTGCGCAGTGATAAAAAAAATAACATTAACAGATTATATTGATTATGAGTTTGTTCTGATAGGAATATGCTCACAGTTAGATGATTTTAAACTTTGTTGGCATCTCAATAAACAATTAGATATTGACTTGATTAGAGATGTTAATGATATATCAAGTGTGCACCAAAAAAAGAAAGTTGATATCTTCTTCTCGCTTTTCAATCACATCGATCCTGAAAACGATTTGCATTATTCAATCATTTCAAATAAAAGTTTATCCGTTAACTTAATTCCAGAACAAAAACAAACTGACTATTTTCTTAAAATCGTGGGTGAAATTGATTTAATAGATCAATCAGAAATTGTAAAAAAAATAAAGCAAATTGAAAATGTTATTACTGCATTTTCAATTGATATAAGTTCCTTAAAATCAAAAGATAACATCATTTTTTAATTATGTCAAAAGTACAAAGTAAAACAAAAGTAATTGCAACACTTGGTCCTGCAACTTCAACAAAAGAAGTCCTAACTCAATTAATTTCAGCAGGGGTTGATGTATGTCGTGTTAATTTTAGCCACGGTTCTTATGAAGATCATGGTCGAGTTATTCGTTTTATTAGAGAAATAAACGAAGAACATGGATTTAATACAGCGATTTTAGCAGATTTACAAGGTCCAAAGCTAAGAATTGGCGAAGTTGAAAATAATGGTGTAGAGTTAATTAAAGGGAATGATATTATTTTTACAACCCATAAGTTAGTAGGCACTGCAGAAAAGGTTTACATAACTTACCCTCAATTTCCACAGGATGTAAAAGCCGGAGAAACAATTCTCGTTGACGATGGTAAAATTGTTTTACAGGTTAAAGATACAAACAAGGATGATGAAGTTATTGCTACAATTTTACACGGAGGGATATTGTCTTCAAAGAAGGGTGTAAATCTTCCAAACACTAAAGTTTCATTGCCTTGTTTGACTAAAAAAGACTTGGAAGATTTAAAGTTTGCGCTCGAAAATGATATAGAATGGATTGGACTTTCATTCGTAAGAAGAGCAAGTGATATTTTAGAATTGAAACATATCATTCAAAAAAACAATAAAAATGCTAGAGTTGTAGCAAAAATTGAAAAACCTGAAGCTATTGATGAGATTGATGAAATTATTAAGAATACCGATGCTTTAATGGTAGCGAGAGGAGATCTTGGAGTAGAAATTCCTATGGAGAATCTTCCACTTATTCAGAAAATGTTGGTTAAGAAGTGCTTAGAAGCTTCTATTCCGATTATCATTGCCACTCAAATGATGGAAAGCATGATTACAAATTATAACGCAACCAGAGCAGAGGTAAATGATGTCGCAAATTCCGTGATGGATGGAGCTGATGCAGTGATGTTGAGCGGTGAAACTTCTGTTGGAGCTTTTCCTGTAAGAGTTATAGAAACAGTTCAAAAAATTATTTCAAGAGTTGAAGGGTTTGAAGGTATTTATCATAAAGAGCATAAGGCAAGCTCTTCAAAAGTAAGAATGATAAGTGACGCAATTTGCTATAATGCATGCACTATGGCAGAACAAACAAGTGCATCAGCAATTATTGGAATGACCCATTCTGGATATACAGCCTTTAGAATATCAAGCTACAGACCTAAAGCAAACATCTTTATTTTTACAAGTAATAGATCGTTGTTAAATACTTTAAGCCTTATTTGGGGAGTTAAAGGTTTTTATTATGATAAACTAGTAAGCACAGACCATACAATTTCTGATATTAAGAACATTCTTAAAAAACAAGGTTTCATTAGTACTGATGAAGTGATAATAAATGTTGCAAGTATTCCAATGCATGAATTTGGAAAAGCAAACATGTTAAAGGTTAGTTTTGTAGAATAATCGAAAAGTAAAAATGAATATTTCTCTGCTTAAAGAAATTTGTGAAACTCCCGGAGCTCCAGGGTATGAGCATCCAATTAGAAAATTAATACTCCAAGAAACTGTCAATTTAGGTGATAATGTTTCAGTCGATAACATGGGAAATGTTACCGTTTTTAAAAAGGGAAAGAGCAACAAAAAAGTAATGGTTGCTGCACACATGGATGAAATCGGTTTCATGGTCACACATATTGATGATAATGGATTTATCCGATTCACTACTTTAGGTGGATTTGATCCCAAAACGTTAACGGCCCAAAGGGTTTTAATACACGGTAAAACCGATATCGTAGGTGTTATGGGCTCAAAACCAATTCATTTAATGTCTCCTGAAGAAAGGGAAAAGCCACCAAAAATTTCCGATTTTTTTATAGATACCGGAATGAAGTCTTCTGAAGTAAAAGAGATTGTTCAAATTGGAAATACTATTACAAGAGAACGTCAGTTGATTGAAATGGGCGATTGTATTAACTGTAAATCTCTTGACAATAGAATCTCTGTATATATCTTGATTGAAACGTTAAAAAGATTA
>JBILUY010000370.1:0-2730 GCA_044370735.1 Crocinitomicaceae bacterium
CCTGCGGGGCTGCCCCGAGCAAATCCTCACTCTCTCCGAGGTGGTACGTAACGCCATCAAGGATCGACCGGTGCACGCTGCCTTCATCGACGTGGCGGGCGCCTATGACGGGGTGGTGCACCCAATCTTGTGGATGAAGTGCGCCCAGAAGGGCATCAGTGGCCGGTTTCTGGCCATGCTGCAAGCCATTTACGCGGGTGCTTCGGCGGTGATTGACATTCTCGGCGACTTGTCCAAGCCAATTGCAATCGAGTGTGGCATCCTACAAGGCAACCCGCTGTCGCCCGTTCTCTTCAACGTGTACATTGACGACGGCATCCTGGCCCTGGAGAACTTGGGGCGTGGTGCCGGCGGGCCCGTGGGCTTGCCTCTCCCCCTTGTACGCTCTTTCGGGGACGCCGCGCCCCGCCACTCGCCCTTGACCCAGGACGACCATCTTCCGTCTCTGTGGTTCGCCGACGACGGCGCGCTCCTCGAACTCAGCCCCGCTCGCCTACAACGCCTGCTTGACGAGCTGACACGCCAACTCGACGAGCTCGGCCTGGTGCTAAACGTGCCCAAGTGTAAATGGCTGCTGGTAGCTCCGTCTAATTTGCGCGGCCACGACGGTCTTTCAGCCAATCGGCGACAGCAATTGCTACCGGCCGAGTATGTGCAGCTGCAAGAAACTGCGCGCAAAACGCCCCTGCGTGTCAATGGACAGCCAATTGAAATGGTCGACCGCTTCGAGTACCTGGGCGCCATGGTATCATGGCGCTGGAATTGGGAGGCCGCTTGGCGTGCTGCGACGCGGCGGGCGGTCGCCGAGTTGCACTATATGCGGCGGGGTGGCTTGCAAAATTGGGGTGTGCCTGTAAGCGCGCTGCTTGATTTTGTCCGTGCCAAGGTTGCCGCGCACTTCAACTACATCGCGGCCGTGACGGGCGCGGGTGGCACCAAGTCGTCTGCACCATGGAGGGCCACTGAAGACGTCATGACGGCAGCGCTGCGCACGGCGACGAGCCAACCCGGGGCCAACGGTGATGCCCTCAAGCGCGAGACGGGCACGTGGGATCAACAAACACGCATCGACAAATTGGTGTTGCGCTACTGGTGCAAGATCCAGACCATGGATGAAGACTCCACCACATTCCGTGCCATGTGCCTCGGCCTGCGCACTCTCTCCTGGGATGTCGGCGCACGTCGCGACCTCGAGGGTCACAATGCGCGCATCGACCAATTGCACCGTCAGCCGTGGATGCAACAGGTCCTTGCAGCCGCCAGGCGCTTCGGCATCAACGCGGCGGGCTCGGGCCTCGAGCAGCTCGTCCACGTGCAAGCGGAAGGCGAGGACGGCAAGTTTGTTACCGTTCCCAACCCCAGGTTTTGTCAGCCCCCGCCGATTCTGTCCGCCGCGCCTCGCTTGCGTTTGGTGCTGCCTGACGCGGCCGCAGACGCCCTCGTCGTCGGCGAGTCAGTGTGGCCCCTGCCGCCTGGCACGCTTCTGTCCATGGCTCTCCGTACCTGGGGGCCCGAGCTTCACGACGCGTGCTTCAAGGCTCTGGAAAAGCTGGGCAACAAGCGGCGCCAGCAACTTGTTCGGGATGCGCTGGCAACCGATGTTGGCGCCTCAGGATGCGCGGCCCGTTACAGCGCAACGGCTCTCCCGGCGTCTTTCAAGCAGCCCTACTTGTATCTCCTTAACCAAGCCGACGTCAGCCGCATGTTGCAGGTTCGTCTTGGGCGCGCGCCGACAGAAGAGTTTAAACGTGAGGCGCCCCGTGGGCCGCTGCCACGCATAGTGAACCGACTGGAGCGGTGTTGCTACAACTGCGCCCCAATCGACGGTGTGGCCGGCGTGTACCCGGCTGAGACCCTGACGCATGTCCTTCATCGCTGCCCTGCGTACGCGGAGCCCCGTGCCGCGGCCGTGAAGCAGCTCCGCGACTTGGCCGCCGACCCCGCGGCGTGTGACATTGCAGCAGCTGTTCGCGTCAAGGTGCCGAGCTTCAGCGGTGAACACGCGGACACGGCGCTGTTTGTCGCCTTTCGCCTCTGCGTGGGCGTCAGTGCCGCCCCGCCACCACCCCACTATCCGGCGCCGCCACCCCGGGCCGGCGCGGCCGTCGACCCGGGCACACGCGAGGAGCTCGCGGCGCTCGCCAAGCGCGCGGCGCCTGACTTTGCCTATCACCATCCGACTGCTGTCGAGACGGCTGCCTGGGTGGCCGCGCTCATGCGCGAGTGGGACGATCGCGTTCGCACTGAGTACAACGTGGTCATGGGCCTATCCCCCGGCTTTGTTTTGGCTAGGGCCATGACGGCCTACGTGGCAACAGTATTCCGCCTGCGGCGTCGGTGTCTGCAAGCAACTACTGACTTTGCATCGCGGTCGCGCGATGCGTCGGCGCCGGCCTTTGCGGCGGGCGCCCCTCCTTGATTTGGTTCATATTCCCTTTGGTTCAGTTGTCCCTTTGGTTAGTTGTCCCATCAAGTCGACCACAGGCGCGGCGGGCTTCGTGCCTGCTCTACCCGACATTCGTGAAGGAACCTGTGTTGTTGATTGTTTCTGGTAAGTGCGCGGTTTATTCTGTTCATGCCATAGTACCATCATAAGCTCTTATGCGAGATTTATTTTTGTGTAAGTTGTTTTTTGTAAAGTCTATGTATAAAAAAAAAAAAAAAAAAAAAAAAATTTCAACTAAAGTTCAGATCAGTATTTTGATTTCAATTGAGTCGTTGAGATATATC
>JBILUY010000088.1:0-10329 GCA_044370735.1 Crocinitomicaceae bacterium
ATACAATTGGAGACCTTGTCGCTGAAGATTTTCGAAAAGCATCTGTATTCAAAAAATACAACATTGACTTTTGTTGTCGTGGTGGCATCACGATTGAGGAAGCTTGTAAAACAAGAAATGTAGAACCTCAAAAAATAATCGATGAGCTTTTGGCACTTGACATTTTACCTGAAGAAAAAAATACTGACTATAACCAATGGCCATTAGATGAGTTATCAAAACACATCATTGACAAGCATCACAAATATGTTCGCGAAGCTATTCCAATGTTACAAGAATTTGGTAGAAAAGTATGTAAAGTACATGGTGAATCACATCCAGAATTAATACAGATATACAAATATTTTCAAAATGTTGCAGAAGAACTTTTGTTACACATGGGAAAAGAAGAATGTATGTTATTCCCTTATATTAATGCTTTAGTTACAGCTGCAAAAAATGGTGGTACTATATCAAAATCAGGCTTTGGCACTATTAGAAATCCGATTAGCATGATGGAAATAGAACATATAGCAGCAGGTTCTGATATGGATAATGCAAAAGAACTATCTAATAATTTTACCCCACCTGAAAATGCTTGCGCAACCTACAAAGTATTTTTTTTAAAACTAAAAGAATTTGAAGAAGATTTACACTTACATATACATTTAGAAAACAACATTCTATTCAGGAGAGCGATACTGTTAGAAGATCAATTATTAGGTTATGTAGAATAATTAAACAATTTTAACATCATTTGACTTAAAGATGGTTGATCAATAAATGAATCCTAAAATTTTCATCGCTCTGTAAATAAAAATCATTCGTTCAACCATCTTTTATTTTTTCTTACTTCCAATAAATCACTCAAAATTATTTCTGAAACTTTTCTTTTTCTTTCAAAAGAAAACAAAAAATATTCACCCTTTACATTACATTTTTTCAAACTTTTTACAAATTTAATTGAGTTTTCAATCTGTTTCACAGAATAGTTTGACATAAAACTCTCGTAAAGTACTTTCTTCATTATAAACTCTTCAACTAATAAATCTTTAGAAAGAGAATTTAGTTTCCAATTCATTTTAATAAAACTCGAACTGGATACACTCCCCCCCCCAATTTTACAATAATCTCTTATTTTTTGCAAAGAAAAATCAGGACAAACAATTGCTTCTAAGAGCGAATTTGATGCTAAACGATTTTCACCATGTAATCCAGTGTTAGCACACTCTCCAATGGCAAAAACTTGCTTTTTAGATGTTTCACCAAATTCATCAACAATAATACCTCCATTTAAATAATGCGCAGCTGGTATAATAGGAATTAAATCCTTAAATAAATCATAACCAATTTCGAAACACTGTTCATAAAGTGAACTAAAATGAGAAACTAAATCATAACGATTTATTTTTGTACAATCTAAAAAAACATTTGATTTGTTTACTTCAATTTCATGATAAATAGCAGCTGCAACAACATCACGAGTTGCTAATTCCCCCCTCTCATCTACATAAAATAAAAAACGTTCTCCATGATCATTAACAACAATCGCTCCTGCACCACGAAGCGCTTCAGTCAGTAAAATAGATCTACCTTCTCCTTCTTGCAATAAAGCAGTTGGGTGCATTTGTATAGAACTTAATCCATTCATTCTCAGATTTAGTTCTTGCCCAAAAAAAATTCCATCTCCTGAAGCTACTAAAGAATTCGTTGTTTTATAAAACAAACTCCCTACACCTCCTGTAGCCAATACCAACACATCAGAAGTAAAACATAGACTTTCACCAGAATTCAAAGAAACAACATTTACATAAATAGTATCCAACTTTTTAAAGACAGAACATACATCATGTTTCTCTATTAAAGTAATATTTTTTTTTTCTTTAACACAACGAACTAATGCAAAATGTAAAACCTTTCCTGATTCTGCACTAGAATGATAAACTCTTGGATGAGAATGTCCTCCCTCTAAAGCTAAATGTGGTTTACCATTTTTTGTTTTCGTAAATTCAAAATCCAATTCTTTCAAAAATGCAATAGCTTCTCCTCCTTGATTCACAATCCGTTCAACAACAGACCTATTACCTTTATTTTTACCAGCTTTAATTGTATCAAAAACGTGTGAATCTATAGAATCTTCCTTAACATTTTTCAATACAGCTGCAACACCACCTTGAGCATGATATGTATTACAATCACTCATATTTGACTTTGAAATCAATAAAATAGAAACTTCAGGATGTTTTTTAGTCAACTTAATTGCAAGCGTTAGACCTGCTACTCCTGTGCCTACGATTATTACATTATAGTTTTTTTTCATTGTAATGACAACATTCGTTCAACAGGAACAACAGCATCTGCAATTAATTTTTCACTTAATTTAATTTCTGGTTGTTCATCTCTAAGACAAACATAAATTTTTTGTAATGTATTCACTTTCATATAAGCACATTCACTACAAGAACAGCTTGTATCATCATAAACAGGAGCAGGGATTAATTCTTTTGACGGATTATTTAATCTTAGTTGATGTAAAATCCCTTCTTCAGTAGCCACAATAAATATTTTATCATCCGAAAGATTAATGTAATTTATTATTTCAGAGGTTGAGCCAATAAAATGAGCATAATTCAAAATATTTTCATCAGATTCTGGATGTGCAACAATTTTTGCTATAGGATTTTTAGTTTTCAAATCAATTAATTTTTGTAATGAAAAGGCCTCATGAACAACACACGAACCATCCCATAATCGAATTTTTCTATTTGTATTTTTTTGAATATAACGTCCTAAATTTTTATCTGGTAAAAATAGTATTGGTTTTTCTACTTCGATTGACTCTACGATTTTAAGGGCATTTGAAGATGTACAAACAATATCACTTAATGATTTAACTTCTGCAGAACAATTTATATAAGAAACTAGAATGTATTCTGGATGTCTTTTTTTAAAAGCAGATACATCAGAAGGAATACAATTATCTGCTAAAGAACAACCAGCATTCAAATCGGGTAAAATAACTTTTTTAGTAGGATTCAACATTTTTGCAGTCTCAGCCATAAAATAAACTCCAGCAAATAAAATCAAATCTGCTTCCGTCTTTTTAGCCTGAATTGCTAATCCTAAACTATCCCCTACATAATCTGCAACATCTTGTATATCTGAACTCTGATAATAATGCGCTAAAATAACAACATTTTTTTCAGCTTTTAATCTTTTAATTTCCTCAATTAATATGTTTTTTTCAATTGTCATACATAACTTTTTTAATCAAGAAAATCTCAATTTCAATAATAAATTACAAAGTTATTAAATTTCACAAATAAAAGATAGCAATGTCTTTTATTATTTCATAGTAAAACTTTTCTTTTTTGATTGTATATTTGTACCAACTAATAAATTATACAAATGTTTTCAAAAGCGTGTGAATATGGAATTAAAGCATGTATATACATAGCAAATCAATCCCTAATTAATAAAAAATGTAGCTTAAAATCAATTGCATCAGAAATCGATTCACCCGAGCCATTTACCGCCAAAATACTTCAAAATTTAGTCAAAAACAACGTGTTATCATCTATAAAGGGACCAAATGGTGGTTTTTATTTCCTGAAAGAAACAATAAATGAAATAAAACTTAAGAATATAGTTTTTGCGATTGATGGAACAGATATTTATCATAAATGTGGATTAGGGATGAAAGAATGTTCTGAAAAAAATCCATGTCCTTTACACTCACAATTTAAATTCATAAAAAATGGCATTCAAGAAATGTTAGACAACACATCTCTCCAACAACTTACATTTGGTTTAGATTCTGGAATAACATTCTTAAAAATAGATACTATTTCATAAAAGTGGGAAATGATCTAATTTTCAGACACGCTCGTTTATTTAGATATTTAATTTACAATTGTTCGAACTTACACGTAAAATGCCTTAAGAATTCAGGTTCTTCAATGATTTTATACCCTTTTACCTCTTTACGTGTCGCCATAATTTTCTCAAAAACCTCGATCACATATTCGATATGACTTTGAGTATATACCCTTCTAGGGATAGCCAATCGTACTAACTCCATCGGTGAAGGGATTAACTGTTTGTTTTCATCATATTTACCAAACATTACTGAACCAATTTCTACCGTGCGAATTCCACCTTTTAAAAACAATTGACATACCAAAGCTTGCCCTGGATATTCATGCACTGGAATATGATCATATAATTCTTTCGCATCAATGTAAACAGCGTGTCCACCAATTGGCCACATTAACGGAACACCCATATCTCGCAATCTTTCACCTAAAAAAGCAGTACTGCGAATACGGTAATGTAAATAGTCTGGTTCAAATACTTCTTTCAAACCAATAGCTAATGCTTCCATATCTCTACCAGATAAACCACCATACGTTTCAAATCCTTCGGTGATGATTAATAGGTTTTTACACGCTTCTGCCAGCTCTTTATTTCTCAACGTAATAAAGCCCCCCATATTTACCAAAGCATCTTTTTTCGCTGACATAACTGATCCATCTGTCAAACGAAACATTTCTTGAGCAATCTCATAATACGATGCGTTTTCAAAACCAGGTTCTCTATGTTTGATGAAATAAGCGTTTTCAGCAACACGACAACAATCCAAGAAATAATACACTCCATATTTTTTGCATATCTCCCCAACTTTACGAGCGTTCTCCATACTAACTGGCTGACCACCTCCACTGTTATTCGTCACAGTAAGAATTACCCCACCAATATTTTCAGGACCTTTTTCTTGGATTAAAGCTTCTAATTTTACCACATCCATATTCCCCTTAAAAGGATGAAATTCTCTCGGGTTTTTACCTTCTTCAATCACGATATCAATCGCCTCCGCACCTGAGAATTCAATATTTGCACGTGTTGTATCAAAATGAGTGTTGGAAATAAACGTTTTTCCTTTACCACCTAAATAACCATATAAAATACGCTCTCCTGCTCGTCCTTGGTGTGTAGGATATACATATTCATGACCCGACAATGCCATAACAGTTTCACGCATATGATTCCATGAACGTGCTCCTGCATAAGACTCATCCCCATTCATCACTCCAGCCCATTGATTTGCACTCATCGCTGAAGTTCCTGAATCTGTCAAGAAATCAACCATTACATCATCAGACTTTAATAAAAAAGTATTGAAATGGGCATTTTTTAAACTCTCGTTACGTTCTTCCGAAGTACTGACTTTAATTGGCTCAACCATCTTAATTTTAAATGGTTCTATAATTGTTTTAAACTCTTCCATTAATTTATAAATTTAATACAAAAATGACATTTTCAATTCCAATAATTGCTGACATATATCATACAAAGACCTTTTCTTAATCAAGAAAGATTTCTAAAATACAAAAGAGGATCTTTTTCAATAATTGAAACTGATCCTCTAATTGCTAACTAAAAATCATTAATGATTCTTAGGACGTTTTCCGAAGAAATGTCTTGTAGAAGTTCGGATAGCTGCTCTATTCCAATTCCAAATCACAACCTGATATTTTCTCCAAATATAATCGAATGGAGCTACTAGAAAATGGACAAATCGAGTAAATGGAATGATTGCTATAATTGCGAAAGCAGAAATTATATGTAATTGAATTAGTAGTGGTAACTCCGCAACTGCTGAAGTATCAGGAGTAAACGTAAAAACCGATCTTAAATATGGAGTGAGTACACTTGAAAACCATGAAGACCCCCATCTAACAAACAAAGCAACACCTAAACCTGAAACAATTTGAACTAACAAAATTGTATAAACTAACATATCCATTTTATTTGTAACAACCAATACCATCTTGGTTGATAATCTTCGTTTAATCAACATAATCAATCCAAACAAGGCAGATAGAGCAAAAGTAAATGATGAAATCTCTAAAATCAACAATCTTACAGGCTGGCCGTTCCAAGCTAAAATAAATTTAGGAAACATAAAAGCTGTTAAGTGACCAATAAATAACACTAACATCCCCCAGTGAAAGGGTTGAGAACCCCAAAATAATTTTTTACCCTCTAAAAATTGAGAAGACAAAGAAGAAACATAAAAACCGGTCTTTTTATAACGATAAATTGAACCAACTAAGAATATACCGATAGACATATAAGGTAATCCAACAAACATTAACGAAGCCATTGTTTCATATTTTTGTTTTAAGAAATAAGTCATTAAAGCAATAACAAGACCTGCAATACATAAATACAATATAAATACCCCTGAAAAATTAGGATATTTATGAGGTAATTCATGGTATCCGTTAGTATTCATAGCATCAAAAGTTTTCTTTCTAAATCGATACAATAAATAAATGACAATAAATCCAGCTATAACCAACCAAAACCATAACATTCCATTTGAATCTGTAGGGACCTCAGAAGTTGACGTAACTGACGAAGTTGTTGAAGCAGTTTCTCCTCCTGCAGGTGCAGCAGATACTGCTGACGCCTCTTTTTCTTTGATATAAGCCAAAACTTCTTTAATATCATCATCGGATAATTGGGCAAACCCAGGCATTGGAACTTTATTAAACTCTTCAAAAAGCTTTACAGCATCATTATCTCCAGCTGCAATCATTCCTTGTGGATCTTTAACCCATTTTAAAATCCATTCTTCGGATCTTCTATCAGCAACACCACCAAGACCAGGACCTACTAGTATTTTATCTGTTGTACTATGACAAGTCATACACATTTTATTAAATATTTCATCCCCTTTTGTTCCTGCAAAAGTGATTGCAGCTATAAACAAAGAGAAAACAAATAGACACATTTTAGAGCATCTATTCATAATTAATCGGGTGTAATTAACCATTACTCTATCCGATTTTTTATTTCTAAATTGTAACATACATTTACGATTTAATTAGATTTTTCAACTGTATCTGCAGTACCACAACCGGTACTGCAGACTTTAATCACATCACCTCCTAAAGCGGGGATAAATTCTGGATCTTTAAAGTTATTTTCAGGAAATTCGTGTAAAATCACATCCAACAACAATTGTATAGGATATTGAAAAACGTTTTTGTTTTCAACATCTTCCATTAAAATAACTTTTTGTTTTTTTAGGCGTACTTTATCTTTTAGTTCCATCCTTGCGATTTCAAACTCATTTAACATTTTTCTTAATGCAGGGATTATAATTCGAACAGCAAACTCTTCTAAAAAATCTTCTTCATGAGTAATTGCCATCCATCTTAAAACAACAGGTAAATGATCTGCTAATTCAGTTCCTGGATGTAAACCTGTTTTTTCTAACTCACCTTTCATTTTAACTAAAAACTCACCTCTTTTATAATCTTCAGCAAACAATACATATCCTAGATCAAGAAAACAAATTGCTTGAATATGAAATGTTTTTGAAAATAATTCTTCAATATCGAAAAGTGATGTAGCATCTACAAAATCAAAAAAATGTTGATATGGTGTAACGATCGACTCATATGTATTTTCTAAAAATCGATGAGTCATTTGCATTTTTTGTTTGTAATCCTCCTTTGGATATTCAAATAAATTTGCAAGGTAATCGAATTGAACTCGTGTTTCCATACTTTAAAACTTTACAATCCTCGTTTAGGAGTTAATTTTATTCCAAATCCAGTCTCACCTTTTGCATCGGCGGTAGCTTGTAACATTTCAATAGCTTCCTCTCTGTGTGCAGGAGGTATTACAAAACGCTCCTCAAAAGTTGCTAATGATGTTAATCTATAAATTGCATCAGCAGTTTCTGGACCTACATTAGATCGATTAAGTAGTGCTTTAGAATGTTCTGACAAATCTCCAACTGTATTTCCTCTACGATGAATTTTAACACTCAATAATTTCTCATAGATATCCGCAATGATTCTAGTATCTCCATTTGAAAACAAAGAAGCTAAATACTTCATCGGCATACGATTTTGGTCGATACCAGGGAACATTTCTTCTGAAGTAGTTTGATATAATCCTTTTTCATCAACTTGTGCCATAGCTGGCAACATTGGAGGCACATAAAATAAATTTGGTAAAGTTCTGAATTCTGGATGCAACGGTAAGGCAACACCCCATTCTTTCACAAATTTATAGACCGGAGAATCTTGAGCAGCCTTTATTGTAGAATCATGTATTCCATTTTTTCTCGCAGCCTCTATCACTTGTGGGTCATTTGGATTTACATACATATCCAATTGATTATAAAGCAAATCTTTATCATCTGAAGCAGCAACTTTTTCAATCTTATCTGCATCATATAACATGACACCTAAGTATCTTATTCGACCAACACATGAGTGCATACACGCTGGAGCTTGACCACTTTCTAAACGAGGATAACAAAGTATACACTTTTCAGATTTTCCAGTATGCCAATTGTAGTAACTTTTCTTATATGGACAAGCAGTTACACACATCCTCCATGCCCTACAACGTTCCTGGTTAATCAAAACAACCCCATCTTCACCTCTTTTATACAAAGCTCCTGAGGGACATGAAGCAACACACGCAGGGTTTAAACAATGATTACAAATTCGAGGCAAATACATCATAGTCATTTGCTCTAATTGAAACATTGCTTCTTGATCTCTCGGGTCCAAATTTTTAAAATTCACATCATTACGCGCGTAATCTGGTGTTCCACTTAAATCATCATCCCAGTTAGGCCCTGATTTTATATCAATAGGCTCACCTGTAATCAAAGAAACTGCCCTACCAATAGGCTGATCATTCCCTTCTGGCGCCGTAAATAAATCTGCATATTTATATGCCCACGGATGATAATAATCATCTAATGACGGCATATTAGGATTATGAAAAATATTTTTTAACCCTTTTAATTTTCCAGCACCTTTTAAGGAAACAGAGTTACCATCTTTTTCCCATCCACCTTTGTATATTTCTTGATCTTCCCACTTAGTAGGATAACCCGTTCCAGGTTTTGTTTCAACGTTATTCCACCACATGTATTCCGCACCTCTTCTATCTGTCCAAACATTTTTACAAGCTACCGAACAAGTATGACAACCGATGCATTTGTCTAGATGAAAAACCATCGAAATTTGCGCCCTGATATCCATAATATTTATTTTTTGATGATTAATATTCTACAACATGCATTTTTCTTACTAACACATGTGTATCTCTGTTAACTCCAACCGGTCCCCAATAGTTGAAATGATAAGTAAATTGACCATATCCACCACACATTAAATTTGGTTTTAAATGAACACGAGTAAATGAATTATTCATACCTCCACGTCTTGACTCACCTCTTTCTCCTCTTCTAATTTGAGATTTTGGTATATTATATGTTCTTTCAACAGCATGATAAACAATACATACACCTTTTGGAATTCTAGCACTAACACATGCACGTGCTACATATACTCCGTGGTCATTATAAACCTCAACATGATCATTATCTTTTATACCTAACTCAGCAGCATCTTGCTCACTCAACCAACACGGTTCATTCCCTCTTGACAAGGTCAACATTCTCAACGTATCACCATAAGTAGAGTGAATATGCCATTTACCATGAGGTGTTAAACAATTTAACATTTTAGCCTTTCCATCATTCACAGTTTTTCGAAGATCACCATAAGCTTCTGGAGTTGGAGAAGGTTTATAAGTTGGTAAATGCTCTCCAAAAGCAATATATGCATCATGATCTAAATAAAAATGTTGACGTCCAGTAAGAGTTCTCCACGGAACAAACATATCTACATTGTAAGTATAAGCAGCATAAGTTCTACCTTCATGCATTAATCCAGACCATAAAGGTGATGAATTATAACGTTTTGGCTGAGCTTGTAAATCTCGATACTCCATTTCAATTTGTTCATACCCATCACCTAAACGAGCTATCTCTTCACGTCCAATTTTTTTAGCCATATTTTCATAAGCTCGACGTGTTAATTTCCCATTGGTGAGAGTTGATAATTTCAAAATAGCATTAATCGCTTCTACATCATCTTTCAAAGATGGATACACTTCATCGTTTGACCATTTTTGAAGATGCTCTTTATTTTGAAGCATTTCCTCATATACATCTTCGCACATGTAGTGATTTCCATGAGCACCCAACCCATTTTTAGCAACTCCTTTTCCTAACGAAATAAATTTGTCATAAATTTTGGTGTAATCTCTTTCTTTGAAAACTATTTTGTGCATTGTTTTCCCTGGAATTGGATCACACTCTCCTTTACTCCAATCTTGTAATTTAGGCTGAGTAATTTCGTCTTTAGAATCATGAGACAACGGCACATTGACAACATCCAACATTGGTTCAGGAAGATATTTCTTTGCCATATCAGACACTTTTTTTGCTAGCAATTGGAAAATTTG
>JBILUY010000295.1:0-2722 GCA_044370735.1 Crocinitomicaceae bacterium
CTGTAATAAAACAATTATTTAAAAATGTTGAATATATTATTATAGATGGAGGTTCAAATGATGGTTCCCAAGAGTTTATTATAGAGAATAAAAACTTTTTATCTCATTATAAATGCGAGAAAGATAATGGTGTTTATCATGCAATGAATAAAGGATTATCATTGGCCAAAGGTGATTATGTATTATTCTTAAATTCTGGTGATAAATTTTATGATAATGAAGTATTAAATAAAGTTTATACAACATTAAACATTCAATCCGATGTTATTTATGGACTACATAAATGGGTGCATCAAGAACAATTGTGGAATCCAAGAAGAGATTTTAAATTATTTGAAATAACTAATCGAACTCCTATACCACATCAAGCTACTTTTTATAAGACAGATATATTGAAATCAATAAACGGATTTAGGGAGAACTACAAGATTATTTCAGATTGGGCAGCAATATTTGATTTAGTTAGAAAACATGCAAAATTTACAAAAATTGATCAAATTATTTGTTTGTGTGATGAACCTGGTTTAAGTAGTATAAACGAAGCAAAAATTAAAACAGAAAGACGATCTTTTTTAATTAAACATTATCCACTAATTTTAATTTTAGGAGTTCTATATAACTTGAAAAAGAAATTTTGAAATGAAGAAAATTTTATTTGTTACACATGATGTTTCTTTATCAGGAGCACCTAAGTCACTATTAATCATTTGGGAAAATCTAAAACAGAAAGGCTATAAAATTGACACCTTAACTTTAAAAGGAGGAGGAGGATTAGAGGAAAGATTTAAAGTGTTGTCTTCGAATTATTTCGATCTAAATAACTATAGTACTGACATTGATTATTCGTTAAAAAAGAGAGTTCTAAAAAAAATTAATGGGACAAAATTTTCTTCACCAAGGATTGATTTTTATGAAAATTTAAAACAAAATAATTACGATTTTATTTATTCGAATACGGTAGTAACATTACCTGTAGCAATTGAAATTAATATTTTGCTTGGATGTAAATTAATTTTGCATGTACATGAACTTGATACTGTTTTAGAAGAATTTTGTCCAAATTTAAAAGAATTCGATAATCTTATATTTAAATACATAGTTCCTTCTGACTTAAACAAGCAATGTTTAATTGAAAAATTTAAAATTCCGTCTCAAAAAATTGAAATGATTAGAGAGGCATCTGAATTAAAAGAAAGTGCCAAAACAGACGTTTCTTCAAGTCTAAAATTATTAATGTGTGGAGGTGCTTATTGGCGTAAAGGGGATGATTTATTTATTCAGCTAGCATCTATTTTGCTTAAAAAGGTAAATAACATCGAATTTTATTGGGTAGGGAATTCATCTATCGAACGACAAAGGGTTAATAATTCAGATTTAATAAAATTAGGAATTCAAAACAAAGTAAGTTTTATTTCTGAAACAAATGATCCTGACTTTTGGATGAAACAAGCAGATATTTTTATTTTGACATCTCGTGAAGACCCTTTCCCTCTTGCAGCTATAGAAGCAGGTATGGCTGGATTACCAATTTTTTGTTTTGATAAAGCCACCGGGATTTCTGAAGTTATAGATCCTGAATTAGTTATACCATATTTAGATTTAGAAGAATTCAGTAATAGAATTATAAGTTTTATCAAAAATCCTGAAAAAATTAAATTCTTTGGCGAAAAAAATAAGGAAATTTTCCGAAATTATTCTGCCGAAAAAATAGCAATTCAGATAGAAAATTGTTTAAACTAATGGAAGATATAATTGTTAGTGTTTGTATCCCTACCTACAATCAAACAGAGTATTTAAGAAAAACGTTAGATTCTGTTTTTAATCAAAAAGAGGTTGCTTTTGAGGTGATTATTTCAGATGATAGTTCTACAGATGATGTTTTTAATTTGGTAGAAGAATATAAAAAGAAAAATCTGGAAATTAATTATTTTAGAAATATACCTTCTTTAGGTTCACCTAAAAATTGGGATTACAGTATTACTCAATCCAAAGGACAATACATAAAAATAATGCACCATGATGAATGGTTTATTGATGAATTTGCTTTATTTAAAATAATTTCAAAAATTGAAAAAAAATCAAAACAATTAATTGTTACATCTTCATTATTAATAGAAAGAGGAGTAGAAAAAAAATTTATTTCATCAAAAAATGATATTGAAAAAATCAAACTAGAACCTGAAAGGTTAATTCTTGCAAATAGGTTTGGTAGTCCCTCAGCAATTTTCTTTTCTAGAGATTTAATTCAGTCTTTTGATCCTTATTTGATTTGGCTTGTAGATATTGAATATTATGTAAGAATTCTTAATAAAGATGTTCAACTAATTTATATTTATGAGCCATTGTACTGTTCAGTTATGGATGAACATAATATAACCAATCATTGTATTCATGATACTGAACTTCAGTTAAAAGAATATAGTTATCTTTTTAAGAAGTATCTTTTTAAATTTTCAATTTTTAAACAGCTTTGGTATTTATTTGAGATTTATAAAATTATTTCTTTATCTCAAAAAAATAAAAAATATATTTTGTTCATGAGATTGGTAAAAAAAGTGTTTTTTTGAAAATAAATTATCTTAATTAGGTAACTTTACTTCGATTTAAATAAATATGATTGTTGTTAAATTAATGGGGGGCTTAGGAAATCAAATGTTTCAATATGCATTTGGTAAGTCTTTAGCGTATAAATTGAGGAAGGAGTTATATTTAGATTTAGATT
>JBILUY010000359.1:0-2721 GCA_044370735.1 Crocinitomicaceae bacterium
CTACGGTTTACGGGCTCATTCACATTGGTAATCTGCGCGGCGGACTTGTCGCCGACATGACTTACCGGTACCTGCAGCGCGCGGGCTACGATGTCACTTATGTGCGCAACTACACGGATGTCGATGACAAGATCATCAAGAAGGCCAGTGAAGAGGGAATATCGACGGAAGAGGTGACCAAGAAATACACGATCGAAGCCGAGCGCGATTATGCGATGGCCGGGATGATCGAGCCCACGCATAAGCCCTGCGTGACTACGCATATCGGTGAGATCATCACGCTGATCGAGCGGATCATCGCCAATGGCATGGCCTATGTGGCGTCCGATGGCGAAGTGCTTTTCGAGATCAACAAATTTCCGGGTTACGGCAAGCTCTCGCACAAGCAGATCGACGAACTTGTGGCGGGTGCGCGCGTGGAGGTTTCCGAGAAGAAGCGTAATCCATTGGATTTTGCGCTCTGGAAGCCCGCCAAGCCCGGCGAGCCTTACTGGGAAAGCCCTTGGGGTCGCGGACGTCCGGGGTGGCATATTGAGTGCTCCGCCATGTCGAGCCGCTGGCTCGGGGACCGGATCGATCTGCATCACGGCGGCGAGGATCTGGTGTTTCCGCACCACGAAAATGAAATCGCCCAAAGTGAAGCGGCCGCCGGACATGGCCCGTTTGTGAAAATCTGGTTGCATCACGCCTTCCTCACGCTTTCCAAAGAAAAGATGTCCAAGAGCCTGGGCAATGTGTTCAGTGCGCGGGATTTCCTCTCAACTTATGGTGGGGAGATGGCGCGATATCTTTTGCTGGGTGTGCACTACCGCACGATCATCGATTTTGATGAAAAATTGATTGAAAACGCGATGAGTTCGCTCTCGCGGATTTATGAAGCCAAGCATAAAGCGCTGGAGCTGGCGGGAGCCAGGAAGTCGGCCGCAGATCTTCGGGCGGAGAGCCTGTGGGGTTCGTTTGTGGCCGAATGCGAATCGGTCAAATGCGAGATCGACGATCATTATGCCAATGACTTCAACACTCCTGCAGCCCTGGCTTCGCTTTTTACGTTGATCCGCTCCTTCAACCGCACTCTGGGGGAGCCATTTGCGCAGGCTACTCCGGGCTCGGTGCTGGGCGCGCAGGCCCTCTTGCAGGTGATAGAGGATGATATTGGGAGCGTGGTTGGAGTTGGAAGGCTTTTGCCTGAAAAAGCTTTGAAGGATCTGGATGGCGTGCGCTTGAAGCTTTCAGGTAAGTCGGCCGACGATCGGCTTTCGGATGAGCGGATTCAAGTGATGATCGAGCAGCGGGCCCAAGCCAAAGCCGGAAAAAACTACGCTGAAGCCGATCGGATTCGCAAGGAACTCGATGCTCAGGGCGTGGTACTGAAGGATTCGCCTCAAGGGACGACTTGGACCCATAAAAGCTGAGAAAGAAACCTCGGGAACGGGCGATTTTGGTCAGGACGGTCCCAGTGCCCGTCCGAGTCCCAGCCAGCGGATGCCGGGCACGATCACCTGGTCCTCGTCCTCAGGGGTGATGATCCAGGCCTTGGCGCTTGGGTAGCGCTGCAAAAACCGCTTGGCCCCTAGGAGTTGTTCGGGGATCCGCTCGGCGCCGAGGGCCGGAAAGATTCCCAATATTCCGTGCTCGCATCGAAATCCCAATGCGGGTACTTCGCTCTTCCTGTCGCGATATATGAATATTTCTCCCTGTCTTTCGGGCCGATAATGAAATTGTCCTCGCAAGTGATGGTAGAGGAATGGGAGGAGTGTGTTTCCTTCCGTTTCGTCGGTGGATTTGCCGCGTAGAAAGCGCTGTTCCCCCAAATCCTCAAAAAACACTATGGGCTTGGAGTAGTCCCCCTCCGAAGGAACCAAACGAATGAGGAACAAGGCTTCAAGCGCGGGAATGAGTCGCCGTAGAGTCGGGAGCGATATTTTAGTGGCTCGCTGAAGCTCCGAGAGGTCGAGCGCCCCCCCGGCCTGGCGTGCGAGTGCCACGCCGAGCTCCCGGAGAGTCCGAAAACCAAGAGTGGTTTCCACGAGGAGTCTGAGATCTCGTTCGATGATGGTGTTGATTTGAGTTTCATAGCGCTGCGCGCGAATGGATGGGTCGCGAACGGCAAAAACGCCCGGCAATCCGCCTTGAGCCAGGGCGTTCTGGTAACTCTTTTGTGAAAACGCCGGATGCGGCTTGAATTCAATTTTATCCTGCTTGGCTCGCATTTGCCGCACAATGGTGTCAGGTAACGGAGTTCCGTGCATTTCAGACCAGTCCATCGGCAACAATTCCCAGGCGATCATGCGCCCAGTGAGTGACTCGCGTATGGCCTTACGGCTTGAAAAGCGAACGGACCCGGTGAGTAGAAACTGCCCAGGAGCTGGATTGACCCGCACCCGCTCTTTGAGTGCCGGAAAAAGAGCCGGCGCCATCTGGCACTCGTCGATTGCGAGGGGGGGCGCCGAGTGGGCCCCCAGGTGCGTCGCCAAGAATCCGGTTGGGTTAGCTTGAGCCTGAGAGACCGATTCCACGAGATCGAGGGTCACGTAGTTCGGGGTCAGGACTCCAGCCAAGGTGGTCTTGCCGACCTGCCGATGTCCGAACAGCCCGACGATCGGAGAAAATTTCAGAGCCTTGCGTATCAAGGGTTCCAGGTGCCTGGGGCGTTTGTGAGGCATGGTCCAAGGTTATGTGGTCCAAACAAAAAATGAAACCCCCCATTTCATAAAAAATGAA
>JBILUY010000338.1:0-2719 GCA_044370735.1 Crocinitomicaceae bacterium
TCGGTGATCCGGGGTCATTGGCTGACGCACTGACCTGCTTCCTTAACCATGCCAAGGCCTTTTCTTCATCCCCAAACACCTTAACAGGGTGTGCCTTGCTGCGCATACGGGCATAGACATCGGCAAGGAGGCGGTGGCCGAGGGTGCATATCACAATGGCTTCGGCCACTTTTATCGCTTCGTACTGAGGGTCGCGGTGCCGATGCGCCTCCATGGAAATGTCCGCCAATTGGGGGAAAACGAGCAACAGCCCCACCTTATTTCCTCCGGCCAGACGCTTGACTGCACCGATATTCTCCAACAATTCCGGCATATCCATCTCAATGCCCTCGCGGGCAGCGGAGCGGACTATGCTCGGTTCGAGCAGAACGATGTCTGAGCAACGGGTGCTGATTACCGTTTCTGACGCCACCATAGCAAGGGTAAAAATGGGAATAAAACAGTTGTGTATCAACATGTGGGCATCCGAAGTCTGATTTTCTCGTTTCTTTGCTGTCGCACCACAACTCACATCATGAACAGAATTCTACGCTCAAGCCTCACATTAATGGGCATTCTTGCTGTTGCCCAGGTTCAGGCCCAATGTCCGAACGGCACTGCAGAACTGAAAGTGTCGATCCTGACTGACAACTACCCACAGGAGACCACTTGGCAGGTTACCAATTCGAATGGCACTGTTCTAATGAGCGGTGGCCCATACAGCGTGCAGGACACCACTTATATGGATTCGGTGTGCATCCCCATCGATGCCTGTGTCGAGTTCCGTATCGTTGACTCATATGGCGATGGCATCTGCTGCGGATTCGGGCAGGGTGCTTACAACGTTTACCTCAACGAAGCTGTTGTTGGCACGGGTGGCCAGTTCACCGCTCAGGATTTCCAACTCTTCAACTGCCCTCCAGGATCGAGCTGCAACAATGCACTGACCATCGGTGAGGGGTCGTTCACCACCGATTTCAACAACGAGTGGTATGCCTTTGTACCTGCCCAGAACGGGAACTACGAGATAAGCACCTGTCAACAGGGCAATAGCTGCAACACCAAACTGTGGGTGTATGACCATTGCAACAATCTGGTGTGGGACAATAGCAATGCGGCAACCATCTATTATGACGACAATGCCGGTGGCTGTGGCGAAACAGCTATCATTCCGGCTGCACTGCTCGAAGGTGGTGTGACATACTATGTGCGTGTGGCCTCAACCGTGAACGACTGCGGCCCGAACATCAACTTCAGCATCACATACAACGGACCCATTGTAGGCTGTATGGACCCTACCGCATGCAACTACAATCCGCTGGCCAGTGTGAGCAGCAACGACTGTATCTATCCTGGCGACCCCAACTGCCCTGATGGTCCGGACCTCATCGTGGTGCAATCGGCCATTGAGACCTCGCTGTACCTCAGTACACAGGACGTTCCAGCCAACGACTGCTATGTTTCTGAGAGCTGCATGAACGGATATGGCACACGCGACATCATCCGTTTCACCACCCATATCAAGAACATCGGCAGCCTCGACTATTACATCGGATCGCCAAGTGCCAATCCGGACCAGTTTGATTTTGTCAATTGCCACAATCACACCCACTACAAGGGCTACGCAGAATATCTGCTCTATGACCTGGCAGGCAACGAGATTCCTATTGGATTCAAGAACGGTTTCTGTGTGATGGACCTGGAGTGCAGCGGAGGCGGCACAGCCCAGTACGGATGCAGCACCATGGGCATCACGGCCGGTTGCGGTGACATCTATTCGAGCGGTCTGAGCTGTCAGTGGATCGACATCACCGATGTTGATACCGGAACCTACACCATGGTTGTGCGCACCAACTGGGACCAGAGCCCTGACGCTCTGGGACGTGTTGAGCTGAGCCACACCAACAACTGGGCACAGGTGTGCATCTATCTGGGCCGCGATGCCAACGGTGCGCTGTTTGTGAACCAGTTGCCCGACTGCCCACTGTTTGTTGACTGCACCGGTGAAGTGTTCGGCAATTCGCAGCTCGACTGCCAAGGGGACTGTGGCGGTACTGCCCTGCGTGGCGACCTTGACCAGAACAGCACGCAGAACGGACTCGATGCCCAGGCTTACGTGTCGCACGTATTGGCCAACGATATTCCCGCCACCCTGTGCAACGACCTGAATGCCGATGGCGAAGTGGATGTGTACGATGCCACCCTGCTGGTCGACTGCTCCTTATTCATCAACGATGCCCATACCACAGGATCACCGCACGACCACTGCAATTTCCCCTATGGCATCACCAACATCTATGACACTGTGGAGCTGAGCATCGGTGCTGTGAACTTCAACGAGAATTACTTCGATGTGTACATCCGCAACCCGGACAACTTTGTGGTGGCATATCAATTTGACATGGAAGGTGTAGAGATCACTTCGGTAGAGAACCTGATCGATCCCACATGGTATCCCATCACCCCGCAAGGTCAGGTGGGTGGAGGCCGTGTGATCGGCATCAGCTATCAGGACTCCCTTATTGACAAGTACATGGTACCCACGCCCCTGTGCCGTGTGCATTACTTCCAGCTCACCGATACTGCTGTATGCATCTCGAGCATCAAGGCAGTGGTGAACCAATACTATGAGGAGACCATGACCAAGGTGGTCGATGGCTGTTTCAGCTACCATGTCGGGGTAGATGAGCAGGAGTTCGGAGTATCGATGCGCGCATTCCCTAATCCGTTCAGCCAGACC
>JBILUY010000388.1:0-2713 GCA_044370735.1 Crocinitomicaceae bacterium
AGGCTTTTCCACCGTGGGGGACACGCTGACGGCCGTCATCTACGAGGATACGGCTGCAGGATATGCAGCAGCGATCGCGGCAACGCCGGCGCCGGCGGCGACCTGGTCCATCACACGCGTCAACGATTCTCTCGGAGCCATCACGCTCTCACTTCAAGCGTCAACCGTCAAAGGTCTGTCGCTTACCAAGAGCTACCGCTGGTTCCTGCGTTCCTCCGCTCTCGACCGAGCCGTCACCTCCGGCATGTTCACGCTGAGGGCGCCATGAGCGACATTCGCGTCAGCGTCACAGGCCCCGCTCCGTTTAGCGTGAGCGTCACTGGAGCGACCGGAATCGCGCCGGTCATCACGAACGGCCAGACGTTTGCCGTGCAGCTGGCCGGAGTCGGCCCGACGGGGCCTCGAGGCGTCGTCGGAGCTACAGGTCCTCGCGGACTGCAGGGCGAGGTGGGGGCTGTTGGGCCGACGGGTGCGGCATCGAACGTCGTTGGTCCCACTGGGCCGATGGGTATGGCCGGCGAGTCAGTCGTCGGGCCTACTGGATCGGCAGGAGAGCGTGGCCCAGCCGGTGCTACTGGCGTTGCCGGTGCAACGGGCGCCACGGGGGCGAGTGTCACGGGGCCGACTGGGGCGGCCGGCCAGCAAGGAATAGCCGGGCCAACTGGTAGCACAGGCGCGGTTGGGCCAGCGTCGACTGTAACTGGACCGACCGGGGCGGCAGGATCGGCTGGCGCCGCATCAACTGTGACTGGGCCGACAGGGGCTCAAGGCGCATCTGTCACTGGGCCAACCGGCCCGGCGTCCACGGTCACCGGCCCAACTGGCGCCACCGGGCCTTCCGGCCAGAGCATTGCAGGGCCGACTGGTCCAGTTGGCGAATCGGTAACCGGCCCGACAGGGCCTCGTGGAAACGACGGGGTCGCTGGGCTGACCGGCGGCGCCGGCGCGACAGGGCCAACCGGTGCGTCAGGAGATCGCGGTCTTGCGGGGGCAGACGGGAGCGTAGGAGCGACAGGCCCAACAGGACCACGCGGGAGTGACGGTGCCGCAGGGCAAAGCGTTACGGGGCCGCCCGGTGCATCAGTAACAGGCCCAACTGGACCTTCTGGTGCGAGCGTTACTGGGCCGACAGGCCCGTCGTCGACGGTGACAGGTCCTACAGGACCTGCTGGTATAGACGACGCACTGCATCCGTTTCTTTTCATGGGGGGCTGAGATGCCGCAAACACACAAGGTTCTCGGTCAGTCAAATCCATCGGCCACGACTGCGCAAACGCTCTACACGGCACCTTCCGCGACCTCGGCGATTGCATCGACGCTTGTGGTCGCGAACCTGTCTGCGTCTGCTGTTACCTATCGTGTCGCCGTTCGTCCTGCCGGAGCCACGCTGGCAAATCAGCACTACATTGCCTACGACGCAAGTCTTCCTGCGAATGACAGTGCGTTTTTGACTCTTGGCATCACACTCGCCGCCACGGACGTGGTCACCGTGTGGGCAAGCACGGCGAATGTCGCGTTTTCTCTTTACGGCGTCGAAATCACATGAGCCTGAGACTCACAGCGTCGTCGCTGCGAAGCACGTCGAGCCTGCGATCTCGCCTCAGCCGCGCCGTCCGCGTGCTGATTGTCGGCGGCGGCGGTGGTGGAGGGCCGTCTGGCGTTCGCCCATCAGGAGGAGGTGGCGCAGGGGGTGTAATCGCTGACGAGTCGATCACGGTCGAACTTGCTCGCAGCTATACCGTTTCCATCGGCGCGGGCGCGTCGGCCAGCGCAGGTGCTGGTGCGGGTTTTGGGTCGCCCTCGCGATTTGGGTCGCTCGTTGCCGTCGGTGGCGGCAATGGAACTAACGGCACATTCACGGGAATCGGTGCCAGCACGGGCGGATGGCACACGAGTAATAGCCCAGCCAATTCCGTCGCGCCGACGCAAGGGAGCAAGGGCGGCAACGGAGTCCTCGGCTCGGCGGGCGGTGGCGGTGGTGGCGCGAGTGCCGTCGGCGCAAACGCAGTCACGACCACAGGGGGCAACGGAGGGGCTGGAGCATCGTCTGCGGTGCCGGTCTCGGCGACCACGTTTGGCGGCGGTGGCGGCGGTGGTGGCACGGTTGCAGGCTCAGGGGGCAGCGGCGGCGGTGGCGCTGGGACGGCGAGCGGCACCAGTGCCAATGCGGCCAACGGCACAGCAGCCACTGGTGGTGGCGGTGGCGGTGGTGCGACTTCGTCAAGCCTGACGGCTGGCAACGGCGGCTCAGGTATCGTCGTGCTTCGTTTTTCTGCGGCTTTGCGAATCACGATCGGTGCTGGCCTCACGACGACCACAGAGACGAGCGGCGGTGACACGGTAGTCACGATCACGGCAGGCACCGACACGGTCTCGTGGAGCTAGCTATGGCACACTACGCATTTCTTGATGAAAACAATTTCGTCACGGAGGTCATCGTCGGAAACGACGAAACCACTGGTGACTGGGAGTCTTACTACGCTGCCGTCAGGGGTCAGCGATGCCTGAGAACGAGCTACCACACGCAAGGTGGCGTGCATCTCAATGGAGGGACGCCTTTTCGAGGCAACTATGCGGCCATCGGTCATATATATCGAGATGATATTGACGCATTCGTGCCGCCAAGCCCCGGCGATGGCTTCGTGCTGGACGAGGCGACGGCTACGTGGGTGCAGTTGCAGTAGTGCTATTTGCCACCAGCCGCGATCGTGGC
>JBILUY010000297.1:0-2702 GCA_044370735.1 Crocinitomicaceae bacterium
ATTGGGAAGGTTAACTCCATAAATAGGTATGTTTAGTTGTTGGGCAATATGACTGTAAAGAATACTTAAACTTAAAGGATTGCCTTGTTTGGTTTCAAGAACTGTATTTATAAATGAGTTTAATGGAGAGTGGTAATTTTGATTATTTCCCTTGAATTTATAATGTTGAAAGAATATTTTATTTAAAATTTTAACTTTTTCGTATGCAGTTTGTTGATCATTAATTTCTAGCCAAATATCTTGTTTTATTTCTTGTAATTTATCAATTATTAGTTGGTTACTGCTTCCAGGATATTTCCAATTTGTAATTATTAACCAAGCTTCGATTAAGTCCTTTTTTTCTGTTTTTTTCCAAGATAAAAGCCTTCGTTGTATTTCATTGAATTGTATTTCATGTATTAGAGTTTCAATTCTATGTTGATGTTCGATATTCTTAACATCTAACTCCCAACTTGTCTCAAGGATTGGAATAACTTTTGTTCCATAGTCGAGAAGCTCCTGATAGACGTGATTGAAAATATTTTCATCCGGGTCTTCTAATAGTTGAATTAATGCAATTATGGCCTTTGTTTCTTCCATAAAGCAAAAATAGAATTACTTACATCAAAAAATAAAAGATATAAATATACTTTTAAAAGATAAAATGTTAATTATAGAAGACAATCTATAATTTTATCTATGGAATATCCTTCTGCTTCCGCTCTGTAATTTGCAACAATACGATGCCTTAAAACAGGTTTAGCAATCGCCTTTACATCTTCTATATCTGGAGATAATTTACCATGTATCAAAGCATGACATTTAGCTGCTAAAATAATATTTTGAGATGCTCTAGGTCCAGCTCCCCAAGAAATATACTTATTTGTTATTTCAGTTGAAAATTCGCTGTTTTTTCGGGTTTTGTTGACCAATTTTACTGCGTATTCTAAAACATTGTCTGCTACAGGTATTTTTCGAACTAATTGTTGATAGCCAAGAATTTTCTCTTCATTTAGTACTTGAGATACTTCTACAGCTATATTAGAAGTCGTAGATTTAACTATGGCTAATTCTTCAATATAAGTTGGATAGTCTACCCAAATATTAAACATAAATCGATCTAATTGTGCTTCTGGTAAAGGGTAAGTTCCTTCTTGTTCAATAGGGTTTTGAGTTGCTAAAACAAAAAATGGCTTAGGTAATGTATAGGTATTTCCTGAAGCTGTAACCGATTTTTCTTGCATTGCTTCTAGTAATGCAGCTTGAGTTTTTGGAGGAGTTCTATTAATCTCATCTGCAAGAAGTAAATGATGAAAAATAGGTCCTTTGACAAATTTGAATTGTTTATTTTCGTCTAATATTTCTGTTCCGATGATATCTGAAGGCATTAAATCAGGAGTAAATTGTATCCTGTTAAATGACAGACCTAAAGTTTGTGAAATCGTATTAACTAAAAGAGTTTTTGCTAATCCTGGAACACCAATCAATAAGGCATGTCCACCAGAGAATATTGCAGTTAATAACTGGTTTACAATTTCATCTTGTCCTACAATTACTTTATGTATTTCTTTTTTCAGATTTGCAAAATCTGTTTTAAATTCTTCAGCAAGTCTAATATCATCCATACATTCTTATTTTTTCCAAGGAAACATAAAATTACATTCTTTATATTCAGAATCTATTTGAATATAGTTGCTACTTATTTTAGATGTAACCCATTTTTTAATAATTTCTTGTTTCTTTTGGTTTTCTGTTGCTCTTTGAATTAAAACATAATCATCTTTTAAATTGGCTAAATGTTGTGGTAATCTATCCATTAATCGAACAATTCTAATTCCTTGTTTTCTCTCGTAAAAATCAAAATATAAAGTAGGTTTTGTTAAATCACCTTTATTTAAAGAACTTGTCAAAAGGTAAATTTGTTGATCAATCTGATTCAAATCTTCTGAACTCCAACTTTGTTCTCCTGTTATAGGATTAGTAATTATACCATAATTGTTTTTTGTATTATTATCATTTGAATATTGCTTTACAGCCTCATTCCAAGTTATCTGATTTTGTTTTAGTTTTGAATAACACTCTTCAATTTTAATTGAAGCTTCATTTAAACTTTCTCTATTAAATTCTGGAATGAGTAAAATATGTTTACATGTATAATCATCTCCTTTTCTTTCGACTAATTGAATGATATGGTATCCATAGTCTGTTTCAATTATTTTGCTAATTTCTCCAACTTTAAGATTAAATACCGTAGCTTCAAATTGTGGAACCATCATTCCTCTTGAAGCTGTTATTGTTCCACCTTGAGAAGCAGATCCAGGATCCTGCGAATGAAGCCTTGCTTGACTTTCAAAGCTTTTTCCTTTAAGTATACTTTCTCGAATTTCATTTAATTTTTGATAAGTGTTTGCTTTATCTTCATTGGTTATTTTTGGAAAAATAACAATTTGTTGAAATGACAATTTTGTATTTATAAATGGAATACTATCTTTTGGAAGTTGATTAAAATAATCTTCTATATCCTTAGGAGTTATTTGTATTGATGAGGTAATTTGTCTTTGCATTTCCTCTGTTAAAAGTTTATTTTTTATGGATTGCTTCATCTCAAGTTTTATTTGAGTTGTTGTTTTACCATAAAATTCTTCTAATTTCTGACGGCTACCTATTTGATTTTCGATAACTCTAAGTCTATTTTCCATTTCTCCATCAACTTGGGCATCGCT
>JBILUY010000089.1:0-10221 GCA_044370735.1 Crocinitomicaceae bacterium
CATCCACAAAAAAGGGATATAATTTACCCCACAAGTCTTTCAATTTTGACATAATTTTAAGAATATGAATTAATAATTTATATATAATTGGTTTTTTATATTTTTTATGACTAACATTACACTATGAATAAAGGTATAGTAAAATTCTTTAATGAGACCAAAGGATTTGGTTTTATTAAAGAGGAAGATTCGAACAAGGAGTATTTTGTTCACGTAACAGGCTTGATTGACAAAATCACAGAGAACGATGTTGTAACTTTCGAACTTCAAGAAGGTAGAAAAGGATTAAACGCAGTAAATGTTAAACAAGCTTAATTAGCATAGAGATTTTACTTTGATTCTTTACGGGGCTTTGTGCCCCTTTTTTTATGCCTTCTATTCAACAAAAATATTCTGAGCAAATTTTAAACTTACTCTATTAACTTTATTTTCAATTGATATCTCGATCGATGAATCAAATTCTTGTTTAGAAATCACAAGTATATTTTTATCAACTCCTAAACCTAATTGCGCAACAAAATTTAAAAATGATGGAGAATTATCTTTAACAGAAATCATTTTACAAGTTTGACCAATTGGAATATCACAAAGCATTTTTTTAGGCATAAACGCAAAAACTCCATTTTCGTCGGGTATTGGATCACCGTGTGGGTCAACTTTTGGAAACCCTAAAAACTTATCTAATTTTGAAATTAACTTTTCAGAGTGTATGTGTTCTAATTGCTCAGCAACTTCATGTACTTCATCCCAAGTAAACTCTAATTTTTCGAACAAAAAAGTTTCCCACAACCTATGCTTTCTAATAACCTGTACCCCAATACTTTTACCTAGTTTGGTTAAAAATATTTTTCCGTATTTTTCATACTCAATAAACCCCTTCATCTTTAATTTTTTCAGCATATCATTAGCTGAGGAGGGTTTCACTTCTAAACTTGTAGCTAATTCGTTTGTCCCTACCCCTTCTTTATCACTATGACTTACAGATAAATAAAATAAGGATTTAAGATAATTCTCTTCTGTTATAGAAAGGACTTCAATTTCTTTTTCGTAATTCATATACCAAATATAAAAATGCTAATGTAGCAGGAATTGCACCAATAAAAAATGACTTAAAGACAGTTTCTACATTATTTTTGTAAAAAAACAAGGTTAAAAATGAACTTGTCATTATCCCAAATTCTAATGCAATAAACATAGTACCAGCTCCTATCCCTTTTCTATCTTTATCCGAAAGATCAGCAGTCCATGCAAACAATGCTGGACTATTAATCCCAGTTGCCAAGCCAAATATTATGGATGTAATTGTATACATTGTAATACTATTTACACATGTCATCATATACATACTTATCATCAATAACAAAACCCCAACAAACAAAACTGATTTACGCCCATATTTATCAGATATATTACCTGCTAACAATCGAACAAACATAGTAGTTAAAACATAACAAAAGAAAAACCAACCTTTATTTTCAATCTCTAAATATTCTGAAATTTCTGGAGTTAAAACAAATACTACACCAGAACTCATAGCTGTTAAGAACATTACTAAAGCTGAAGGAAATACATTTTTATCAATTATTTCATTTTTTTTAATATGAAGGAATTTAGCTTCAAATTTGGATTTAGTTAATAGAGTTTCCTGAACGTAATGAGTAAGAAGTAAAGAAAGAATAACACAAAAAGTTGCAACCAAAAAGACACCATTATTACCAAATAAGAAATAAAGTGGAGTTCCAAAATACTGCCCCAGCCCTATCCCTAAAGATACAAACATACCCCAAATCCCCATTCCTTTTCCTCTTATTTCATATGGTAAAACATCTGTAATTAATGCTGTTGCTCCAGTAGGTGCAAAACCTACAGCAAACCCATGAAAAAAACGCAATATTAAAAAGAAAAAAATTGTATTAGCCGAAACATATAGCACCCCTACAATGATTGCGAGTAAATAACCAAACAGTATTACCTTTTTACGACCAATTTTATCAGCTAATTTTCCTGAAAATGGTCTTGCTAAAGCTGCGGAAATCGTAAATATCGTTATAATTAATCCCTTATAATCCTTCCCACCTAACTTCGTGATAAAATCATTCAATTGAGGCATAATCAGATTGAAACTGATCATAAAAAATAGCATAGATATGCACAATATCCAAAAGCTTCGAGTTAATTTCATAGATAAAATAATGGCTGTCTATTAAGACAGCCAATAATGTTTAATGTGATTTCGCATGCTCCTCCTCTTCAGGATCTGGAGGGAATAATTTGGGAGCATCTTTTTTATCTTGTAAATGATCTAACATATCTTCTAATTGAGAAATTGAAAGACTTTTAGCAATAATTTTTTTATCCTTATCTAATACAAAGATGCGAGGAGTAGAATATATATCATACGTTTCTTGATAGTTTAACGATTCAATAGTTGTGTATTTTGGCACAAATTGTAAAGGGTTTTCAAGTGCAGCTTTATACAATTTTTCTGTAACGGCAACATTCGTAAAAGTCAAATTATTGTCCTTAATGAACTTTTTCCATTTTCCAAAATCTTCACCAATTGCTTTACCTATTGCAAATACTTCAACATTTCTGTCTTTTAACTTTTTAATATATAACTCCCCTAGTTTTGGAGTTGTTTTTTTACAATGTCCACATTCTGGATCCCAAAAATAAAGTACAACATACTCTTTTTTAAGACTATAAAAATCATGCCACTTCACATCTGTAGTATCAACTAAACTTATATTAGGAGGTACAACACCAATTACTAAATTTTTATACGTATTCACTTTTTTACATAAATCATCTAATTTATCTTTATCCATCCAAGTTATGTTAGAACTCCCATCAGCGTTTTTTACACAATAATATCTTTCACCCATTTTTACAAACACTTTATCCATCCCCATTATATTGGATTTTTCATAAGATGAAGTGATATGGGTTAGACAATATTTGAACATTTCAGACTTTGGATTCAATCGATCTACAAAACGATAAGCATATTTAGTAATAGTATCTGGATGAGGGATCAACATTGAATTACTAAAATAAAAATCTAGTTTATTATGAAAAACGGGGGTGCTTAGTAAACGATCGTCATTAAGTTCAATATTATCAAAATAATGATCTCTGTAGTATTTATATGCAAAATTGGAATCAACCATAGATCCATCAGGGTTTCTTGGAATTGTTGGAATTTCAACTTCCATAGACATTTTTACAATCTTACTTACTAATGTTGAAGGATATGTTTCAACTATATTCTTCTGGAAAGCAACAACTTCTTTCGAAATTTTATCGATTTCCGAACTTAAATTTTTATATTCTGGATCACCTTTTTTAAGTTTATCTTTTTTATCATTAAGATCTTTCGCTTTTGATCTTTGGTCGCTCATAAAGGTGATATACTTTAAAAATATTTCGTTTTCAAAGGATTTTTTAATTTTCATAGTCTTCACGAAATCAGGACCTTCAGTCTCGATGTTAACTTCTTCATTATTATATAAAAAATCAAACATTCTTTGACCAGAAAGCAATAAAGCCAACACCCCTGGCTTTTGTTTTTTACCATCAAATTCTACTACCCCTCCCTTTATCTGGGCTGTATCTGCATAATACATTCCTTTGCCATAGTATTTCACTAAAAATACTGTTGTATCCTTTTCTCCAACTATCTTAAATTTAATCTTTTGAGAAAAAGAAAAAAAGGATAGGGCTAACACCAATGATAATAAACCAAATTTCATAATGAACCTATTTATTTGTATATGAATTCAAAAATAGAAAAATAAACTTTTGTGTAGTTGTTAATTCTTCATTAAATTTATTTTGTTATTAACAAAAACAATAATTATTGATATCGAAATAATTACAATTAAAAATCCAAAAAATAAATAGCGCATATAACCAGTAACTAGGGTACTTATTTTGACCCCGATACGTAACATTGTTTTTATTTCATATGCGTTTTTAGTGATTAATAATTGAATATATTGTAATAAAACAATGACTGAAATCATTACTACAATAACTGAAATCACTGAAATTGAAGATAATAAAATCGTAAGAATACTTTTTAATCGCCCTTCAACAAGTTGATTTTTCTTTACTTCAAGGTTATTTCTTTTTAATAAATCTTCTACTAATCCAAACTTTCCTTTTTTAGGCATAAACATAATCTGTGTAATTTTTTGTTTATTTTCTAAACTAAAAATGTTTTTTCCGAAATTCAAAAAATTTTCAGGAACCAAGATTGAGTTTAATTCATTTGTGAAACCGATAATTTTAGCTTTATATTTTTTTGAATTACTTCCTACTCCTAATTGAATATTAAAAGAAACATCTTTGAGAATTTCATCCGAAAGTTGAGGCATAGAAGAAGTTGCTAAAAAATTATTCATCATGTAAACAAAATCACGAGGTAAAATTATTGGAACTATACTATCATTTTTTTGCCATTTCCAAAGTGAAGACCTAACATCAAGAAAAGATGTAGGAATAGATTGAATAAAAATATCTGAACGAAAATAAGGAACCAATGGATCATTGGATTGAAGTTCTACTGGAAAATTATTATTTTCTATAATTGCTAATTTTTCAATAAAAGCTATCTCGTTATAGAAATTTATTTCGTTTATAGAAAAATGATTTGCTGATATGGATAAAGTACTACTTGAATTAACCTTCTTTTGAACAACGAGTATATTTTCATTTAAAATTTCTTTATTCTTATTTAACTTATTCATCTCAAGCAAATAATGAAAAGAAATAAACATAAAAACAAATCCAATTATCACACCAATAAATGCGAAAAAAATCTGTTTTTTATCTTGATTTGCAAATAAAATTTTCCTTATTATGCCAGTTGAATTTTTTGGTCCCATGGTATAGAATATTGATCTCCTAAACTTGTAAGTATTAAACCTGAATTATGCTTCATACTGTGTCTATAAATTAGCTCTAAAGCTATATTGGTATTGGTAGTATCTAAATGTGAAAAAGGTTCATCCATTATAATAAACTCAGAAGGTTGTAAAAGCGACCTGAGAATTGCAACTCTTTGTTGCTGTCCCAAGGAAAGGTTTCCACAGACTTGATCCCATTTGTTACCTAACCCTAATTCATTCAGATCATCGATTATTTCTTTTTCCGATTTAAAATCAGTTAAATTATTTTTTAACAAAAGATTCTCTCTTACGGTTAATTTATCAAATAACTGCAGATCCTGAAAAACAAAAGCAAACTTAGTTCTTCGTATTTGTGTCCATTCTTGTTTAGAAAGAAGATTAATATTCTTATTATCGTAAAGAATTTCTCCTTGGTAATCCTTTCTTATACCAGCAAGTAAAGAAATAAAAGTGGACTTCCCTTTACCACTTGAGGCATCAATAATTGAATTTTGTAACGTTTGAAATTGTACATGTTTACCCCAAAGTTGGCTTGAAACGGAGAATTCATTTAATAATGGTTCAGGAACCACATTCACAAATTCAATTTTCATCTTTCCAATGATTTAATAAAGACATTGTTTCTTCCATTTGTTCTTTCAAACTATCACCTTTTAACCAAAAAGCCGACTTATCACGTCTAAACCATGTCAATTGTCTTTTAGCATACCTTCTTGTGTTCTGCTTTATTCTTTCAATAGTTTCCTCTCTTGAATATTTTCCTTCAAAATAGTCAAACCATTCAGAGTATCCCACAGTTTGTAATGCTTGTAATTGTTTGAATTTTTCAACTTCTTTTGCTTCCGATTCAAGACCTTTTTCAAGCATAATTTCAACTCTTCTATTAATTCGATCATACAAGACGGCTCGATCAAGATCGATTGTAACCTTCAAAATATCAAATTGATGATTGCTCTTTTTATTGTTAGTCAAAAAGGAAGAATATGTTTTTCCAGAAATGCGAATTACTTCTAAAGCTCTAATGATTCTGACCGAGTTTTGTTTGTCTACTTTGTCGTAATATTCCGGATCTTTTCTAGATAATTCCTTTAATAAAACCTCTATACCTGAACGACTACATAAATCAATCAATTCATTTTTAATCAATGAATTAACTGGCAGATCATCCAATCCATAACACAATGCATCAATATACATTCCTGATCCACCAACTAAAATAATAACTTGATTATTTTCAAATTCTTTATTCAACAGTGGAAGCACTTCATTTACATAAGATGCTGAAGTGATATTATCATTAACAGAATGACTGTCTACAAAATAATGGTATATACCTTCTTGTTCTTCTTTAGTTGGTTTTGCTGTTCCTATATGTAATTCTTTGTAAAATTGTCTAGAATCAGCTGAAAAAATTACTGTTTTCAACTTTTTAGCTATTTCTATTGCCAAAGCTGTTTTACCACTTGCGGTAGGTCCCTGGATAACAAGTAACAACTTATTCATACATTAATTTAAATGACGTATATCGTTTAAAAACTTGTTTTACATAATTCACAGTTCTTTTCCCCCTCTTTTTTCGTAGAGCTTTTTCCACATTATTATCCCAAACCAAAGGATCTAACCCCATTTGTTTTGCCCTAATTTGAGCTTTTTCAATGGGTGCATGACCAGCATTATAGGTAGCAAGAGCAAATTTTATACGCTGATTTTTCTGAGGTATATTCGACCATAATTTTAAATCACCTTGTATTTTTTTTGTTCCAGCCTTAATTTGACTGGAAGGAGATGAGTCTGGGTGAACTCCATATCTTTTTCCAGTCGCTGGCATAAATTGCATTAAACCAAAAGCGCCTCCTTTACCTTTTATATAAGGTTTAAAATTTGACTCTTGTTGTACAATCGCAGCAACTAATTGCCATTCAACATCTCTATTTTTTGATTCTCTTTTGAAAATTTTATCATAGGCAGACAATCTTCCTCCACCAGATTGTAAAAAATCTTCGTAAGTTAACTCGGACAATTCTTTGCCATGAAAATACTTTTGTTTAAGGAAATGATAATGAGGTGTATGTTTAAAATTTCGGATCCACTTATTTAATTTATATCTAAGCAATGGAGTGTTTTTTCTTAACCCAAATGCAATCTGTTGCTTTACACTTAAACGCAAATGATGGTCTAGATTTTTAAGTTCATAAGCACTTGCAATTGCTATGTGATTATCCACTACTGTGTAATCTATTTCTTTATCAGCGACCATTCTCATCAAATCCTCTGGGGTTTTGTTTGAAGCTCCTTCTTTAAAATAAATGCTATCACCCAATTCTTCTTGTAAATGAAGTAGTCTTTTATAATAACTCGATTTACTTGCAATTACAACTTCCTTACCAATCAATTGTATTGGATCTTTGATATATTCTGGAGTTCCACTATAGGGCATTCGTTGAATCAAAACCTGTGGAGTTCTTAAATATGGGATTGAAAAATCTAATCGCTCTTTACGTTCTTTTGTTATTGTATAATTACACGCTAAAATCTGTGCGTCTCCGTAGATAATTTTACGTTCAGAATCATTAAAATCTTTTATCAATTCAACTTTTAAGCGAACCCCAATATCTTTAGCAAAAGCTTTAAGCATCTCATACTCAAACCCCATATTTGTTTCTTTGAAATAATAAAATGAGGTTGGACTATATTCAAACAATACTTTTAATTCTTTATCTTTCAGAATAGAAGGTAAATCAGAGGCCTCTTCACCAAAAATATACTCATATGAACGTTCTGTGTTCCTTTTACATGAGGTTATGTGAAAGATAAATAGACAAATAAATATGTATAATATTTTATTCAAAAAAACTGTTTTATACTTTTAAATACGACATTTAATTCAAAATGTTACTTTTAATTTTTTATTTGTAGAGTAAAAAATTATTTTTGTCTTGTAAATGATTTCAAAAACCGCAATATCAATTCGCCAATTTCTAGATTTGTTTTATCCTATTTTTAAAAGAGTATTGGATAAACAGACTTATTATTACCTTGCGTGTGGAGGTTCAAATACCTTATTCGGTCTTGTGATATTTTTTTACTTTGAAAATTATGTCTTTCATCAGAAAAACATTAATATTGGATTTGAAATCCATGCCCACATTGCTGCGTTTATAATCTCATTTTTAATAACTTTTCCATTAGGTTTTTTAATGAGTAAATATGTTGTTTGGGATGATAGTGAATTAGCTGGTAAAAAACAATTGTTTAGACATTTAACCTTTGTAGTTGTTAGCGTTTTTATGAATTATGGATTACTTAAATTATTTGTTGATTATTTTGATTGGTGGCCCTTTCCAAGTCAATTCTTAACAACTTGTATCATAGTTGTTTTT
Organism: Crocinitomicaceae bacterium; assembly: GCA_044370735.1. Taxonomy (GTDB): domain Bacteria; phylum Bacteroidota; class Bacteroidia; order Flavobacteriales_D; family Crocinitomicaceae; genus CANHVK01. The sequence continues at coordinate 8,294 of JBILUY010000089.1, forward strand.
AGCTACATTACCCAAAAGTTTATTTCGTTCAAATAACTAAGGGTTACCGTAATCCAAACGTTTTGTAGTTATATATCGAGGAACATAATATTTACTTCCATTAAAGCGATCAATCGTAATTCCTTTGGAAGTAGAAGCATGTATAAATTTAATACCTTCAATAGGATCAACCTCAACAACCATAGCAACGTGACCTATCCTATTCGAATTAACATTACTCCCTTTAAAAAACATTAAATCACCTGGACGAACTTCTGATAGTTTAACTGTTTTTCCATATTCAGCCATGCCATAACTTGAGTGAATTATATCGAAACCAAAATTTCCTAGTACATAAGAAACAAAACCAGAACAATCAAATCCTGTTGGAGAAGCCCCCGAACTTAAATAAGGAGTTCCTAAGAAAGTTTTTGCAAATGAAATTATATCATCTACATATGCAGTATTATTTTGTGGTAAAGGTTCAGATCTTTCCTCAAAATTTAATTGCGCTTCTTCTTCTTTATCATTACTCTGTGCCCAAGAACTAGACATAGTAATTGTAAAAAATAGAATTATAAGAAATGAAAAAACATTTTTCATAGATTTACAAAAATATCACTAATTTCGCATATACAAAATCAATTCATATTGAACAAGGTAGCAGAACATAATTTAACTAAGCTATACTACACCATAGGGGAAGTAGCAGAAATGTTTGATGTTAACACTTCATTAATAAGGTTTTGGGAAAAAGAATTTCAAGTAATTGCACCTAAAAAAAACAGAAAAGGAAATCGTTTATTCACTCCAAAAGATATAGCTAATATTAACAAAATTTATTATTTGGTTCGTGTTAAAGGATTTACATTGGATGGAGCTAAAAATGCAATTAAATCAAAAGATGATCTTGAAGGGTATAAACCTATCGAAAAAAATGAAGTATCTGTAATTGATAAACTTGAAAAAATTAAATTTAGACTTTTAGCCATTCATTCTAAAAAGTGAAACTAATAATCCAAATACATTTTCAATCCTTCCTCAATTAATTCTGAATCAACAGCAATATCTACAATTGAAGATCCTATCGATTGCAATAACACCATTTTTATTTGATTTTGATTATTCTTTTTATCTTGTTTCATTAAAAACAAAATTTCATCTATTTGATTAATATCAAACTTAATTTTTGGATAATTAACTATTAAAAATTCTTTTATCTCTAAAAATTCATTTTCACATATTAACTCCATCCTAAATGAAATGAAACTTTCAATAATAATTCCTGCTATTACAGCAAACCCATGAAAAATTGGTTTGTTATTTTGCAAAAAAAGACTTTCAATAGCATGTCCTATCGTATGACCAAAATTTAATTTTTTTCTTTCATTTTTTTCAAAAGGATCAATAAGTACAATAGTATTTTTAATGAAAATTGATTTTTTGATTAATTCTACATTAATTGGTTCAATACTTACAAAATTGTCTTTTAATTCTTTCCAATGATCTTTATCAAAGATTAATCCATGCTTAAACATTTCAGCATATCCATTTTTCAAATGGTCTAATGATAATGTTGTCAAAAAACAAGGGTCAACAAAAACACTTTTTGGAAATGAAAAAAGTCCTATTTGATTTTTGTACCCACCCAAATCAACACCAGTCTTCCCTCCTACTGAAGCATCAACCATAGCCAAAAGAGAAGTCGGTATATTTATAAATTTTATACCTCTTTTGTACAAAGAAGCAATTAATCCTCCCATATCACTAATTACTCCACCACCTAAATTTATTACTATTGCATTTCGATCAATTTGATAATCTGTAAAAGTCTCCCAAACTTGCATACAAATATCAAGTTGTTTATTCTCTTCACCAGAAGGCAATTCAATTATCTCAGCATAAGACAATTCAGTAAATGAAGTAATTAAAAACTCTAAACAAAATTC
>JBILUY010000380.1:0-2687 GCA_044370735.1 Crocinitomicaceae bacterium
TAGACCAAAAGCAAAGAGAAATTAGAAAGATTGAGAACAAATACACAAAAAAGTTTAAGAATAGAATCCTTTCAAACATCACTCAAACAGACCCTCTTGTCAATGCTATTTATGCAAATTATGGGTGGTCGCTAACTGTTCACAAGTGCATAGGCTCAACATTCACCAATGCAATTATAAATGCTTATCAAGGTGAAAATAGAGGCACAACCAATGCAGAATATTATCGCTGGTTATATTCAGGCGTTACAACAACGTCAGGCATATTGCGCATTGCGAATCCTCAAATAATTCACTCTTTAATGGAAGTGCATTTTGAAGATACAACAGTCCACTACGATAATTCATCGAACAACAAAAAGTCTTTTTTATCTTTCAACGACTACGATGTAGATGAACGATTTTTAGAAATAATCCCTACGGCATTAAAGGAAAGTGTGAAAGGAAGTATTTGCGAAATAGCAAAACTATTAGAAAAAATGGGATTTTTGTTGAAATCGGTGAATTCAAGCAGTGAATATCTCACTAAAGTTAATTTTTCAATTCCATCAAATGATAACAAGCATTTAATTATTGCTATCAACAATAAAGGTGCCAAAGATAGCTGGGTCGTTTCATCTATTAGAATTGAGAAAAGTGAAGGTGAAAATGAAACAAAAATAAATGAATGCATTGAAAGCTTATTTCATTCGGCTCAAGAACAAAAAAATGAAAAAATCACTCCACTTCTAACAGACTTTAGAGGCAAAGTATATCAAAGGTGGAAGTCAACTCTTTCCAAAAGAGGCTTCCATCTTGAAATTATTGAAAGTCATAAGAATCAAGATGTATTCAAAGTAGTTTCAGAGGAACTAAAGGCTAAATTCAGAGTATGGTATCGTGATGATGGTTTCATAAGTAAGTTTATTATGTTGGAGAAATCCGATGAATATTTAGGAGAAAATTTGAAAAAATGGCTTATTGATGGAAACTAAACGTGACTTTGAAGAGAAGGCTAAAGCATTGATAGGCACAAATCCCGATGAGGCCTTGAAACTTTATCAAGAACTTTGGGAAACCTATCCCGACCAATTTAATGCTTGGGATGCCTTTTATACGGTAAAAGCCATGCGAGCATCAACTTTACCAAACTTAACTTGGGCAAATGAACTTGCTGAAAAATTCAAAGACGACAGAGTTGGCAACTTATACGGATGGCTAATTTTTGACAGATGTGTAAGGGGAAAAAATAGAACGGAAATACTGGCAAAAGAGAAATATATTGAAAGTCTTCCAAATCTTGCCCCTCAAAAAAATTTAAGAGATAATGATTCCTTCCCTTGTCCGACTACTATTTCAATTTTGAAACTTTGCGATGCCCATGCTGAAAACCTTTTTAATGCTCGCAAAATAATCGAACTGTTATTAGGCTTAGATTACACCCTATTATCAAATAAATCGAAAACAATTGAAACGCAGGAACGCGGGGAAGTAGAATTGTCTTCCGACCTAGAAAAGTTTTTTGCACTCAAAACTAAAGCACTTTTAAAGCTTAAAGAATTCGAGACTTGCATAGAGCATTGTAATAAAGGGCTTGAGTTGCTTCAGAAGTTTCATTACAATAATGACTTGTGGTTTAAGATGAGAATAGCCCTTTCGGAGGATGGACTTGGTAATCATGAAAAAAGTGAAGATTTGTTCAAAGAACTATTAGAAAGCAAAGCAGGTAGTGACAAATGGTTTTTATATCGGGACATATCCGAAATATATTATGAACAGGGTGATTTTCTGAAAGCATGGAAGTACGCTGTTGATGCTTCTTTTTATGGTAATGAACCGCACTTTTTAATAGGCTTATACTTACTTCAAGCACGGATACTTTTCAAGCTTGAAAGGTCAACCGAAGGAAAAATACTTGCAGAACTCATAGCGGCTATATTAAAAGAGCAAGAGTGGAATGATAAAACCGAATACGTCAAATTATTTAATTATTACAAAATTGACAGGGCAACTTTGCTGCCTGTTTCTGAAATAATAAAAATGGCAAGGTTGTTTTGGCAAAACGAAAGATATGGCCATAAGCCAAAGCAAAAAGGCACAATAATTTCAATTCATAAGAATAGAAAAATAGGACGCATCAAAGACCAGAATAATAACTTAATAGGTTTCCACAAAAAGGATTTGGTAAAAAAAATGAAGTCAATTGAAAACCTCACAGGTGCCACAGTTGAGTTCTGTATTATGGAATCTTTTGAGGGTAGAAATATTGCAGAGAATATTACGATTACTGAACCTCCAGCAACTCATAAACCTGACAATCTTGTTGGGAAGACATTTGAAGGAACTGTTAAGAACGTTGCAGAGTTTGGTGTTTTCATTCGCATACAGGGTGCGCCTGACGGACTATTACACAAAAACAATTTGCCATATAACTTAAAAGAAAGTTTCAAAGAAGTATTTACACAGGGAAAAAAAGTAAAAGTAAAAATTGAAAAAATCACAGAGAAAGGTATTCAACTAAAATTAGTTGACAATTTTTAATCCAGCCCGACACAGCCATACTCCTCGCCCCCGCTCGTGTTCCTTCGCTCTGTCCTCGGCCCGAGCATTCTATGGATAATGCAAGCGGTATGTTGAAATTTCTTCATGCCTGATATTGCATTAGTGGAACGTAGGGTGTGCCGCGTTTTACTGCTGCAAATACCCTG
>JBILUY010000298.1:0-2685 GCA_044370735.1 Crocinitomicaceae bacterium
TGAAAAAATATAAACGATACTTTGGAAATATGGGTACTGAATCGAAAGTATTAGAGAAAGAGATTGAGAATAATTTGAAAGGATTGTGATATGAGTGAACTAATTCAAATAAATATTTTAGAATTCGGGCAAACAATTACAGGTAAAACACCATCTTCAAATTCACCTCAAGATTTTGGAGATGAATTTATGTTTATTACACCAAGTGATTCATTTGACAATAAAACTATATATAAAACTAATCGATATCTCTCTAAAGAAGGATTAAATAAGTTGAAAAACAAAGTGCTTCCACCTAAAAGTGTCTTAGTTTCATGTATTGGTTCAGCAATGGGGAAAATAACGATGAACAATACGTTATCAATTACTAATCAACAAATTAATTCAATCATAATAAATCCTTACTATGATTCTGATTATGTTTATTATGTTTTAAAAAATAACTATAAGTTGTTGCGAAATGCATCATCGGGGAGCACAGCATTACCAATGTTAAACAAAACTGATTTTGATAACCTTAAAATAGTTGTTCATAAAGAAAAAAATACACAACAAAAAATCGCCAAAGTACTTTCCGACCTCGATGCCAAAATTGAACTCAACAATAAAATCAATACAGAGTTAGAAGCCATGGCAAAACTCATTTATAATTATTGGTTTGTACAATTTGATTTTCCAAATGAAGAAGGTAAACCTTATAAAAGTTCAGGTGGTAAAATGGTTTGGAATGAGGAGTTGAAAAGAGAGATACCTGAGGGATGGGAAGTGAAAGAGTTAGTTGATTTATGTGATAAAATTGGTGATGGTATTCACGGTACACCGAATTATGTTGAGAATTCTGAATACAATTTTATTAATGGTAACAATCTTAAAAACGGATTTATACAGACTGATATTGACACGAAAAAAGTTAGTGAAGAAGAATATAAAAAGTATTTTACGTAGTTAAATGATAATACTATTCTACTATCAATAAATGGTACTTTAGGTAATCTTGCAATTTATTCAGGAGAAAAGGTAATGCTTGGCAAGAGTTCTGCATATATAAATTGCAAAAATATTTATAGACCATATTGTTTTCAATTTCTTAAACAGTCATACATGCAGAAACTTTTTTGGAATCTTGCAACAGGTTCAACAATTAAAAACTTGTCTTTAGATTCAATTAAGAAATTGAAAGTACAAGTACCTAATAATAATCTAATTGAAGAGTATTACAAAAGAGTTATCTCAATAGAAGGTAAAAGAAAAAATATTTTTAAAGAAAATCAAAAACTCTTAGAATTAAGAGATTGGTTATTACCGATGTTGATGAATGGGCAAGTTAAGGTGGGGTAATTTGTTTTTGCTATGAATATAATTGAAAAACAAGCAGAAAGGTTTTGTAAATTCAAACTTAGGTCAGGTATTCAATATCAAGAATTTATTGATCTTGTAGAGTCTGAAATAATAAGATACTCTCAAATTTCACATAAATTACAATTTATTGAAACAGTCATGTTTGAGGCTAAGAAAAAGTATGATGAACATCTTCCCGATTGTACATCAATAGAAAATTGTCAAACAAACTTTTTTTATGAAAGCATCATATTTTTTCTAAACGAAAATAGAATAGAATTATCAAAACAACTTTCTAAAGAAGAATTTAACGAAGTAGATATATTAAGATATAAAACAGGTATAGATGAGATTTTATCTAAATTGAATACTCTTCAACTTGGTCAACAACTTATATATGATGATTTTATTGAGCAATTCGATGAAATGAAATCATATTTCTATCTAAATAAAAAATCGTGGCATCAATTGCTCGCTGGTAAATTATTAGAGATGGTTGGCTCAGGAATAATTTCTGAAACATTAAGTAAAGAAATTGTTGAGATTATAGAAAATTCAAGTTATTAATTTAACATATTTATATTTAGTTAAATAATGGATATTAAAGAAGTATATAAAACTTGTGATTTTGTTTTAGAAAATTTACGTTCGTCTAAATCTTATGTTGCCCCATGTTCGTTTGGTTTGAAAACAAGTTCAAATATTCACAATGAGGCAATCGATCTACTTTTAGAAAATAAATTAATCGTTTTTATTGGTGGAGAAAGAGGATTTGATAAACACTTTCGTATCACACATAAAGGTTTATCTGTAAAAAAAGGAATAGAAAAGTTTTTAAAACCAAAACCTTTTTGGAAAAAAATTGAATTTATAATTCCAACTGTAATTTCAATTTTTGCTCTAATTACTCCTTTTGTAATTTGGTATTTAGATAATAAAGAAGAAGTTGATTATTCTGCTAAATACAAAGAAATACAAGTGAAAGTTGATCGTGTTTCTGAGAAAGAGGAAAAGTTAAATGATAGAATTCAAAATTTAGAAAGGTGTCGTTAAGGAAATGATTAAAATAATTGATATAGTGAATGGTAGTTACCTATGTTTATGAATGGGTAGGTAAAGATGTCTTAAATTTTAAATATGAAAATTAATAAAACATATAGAAGTCTACTTGATAAGTCAATTAACTCAATGCTTTCAGCAATTGAAATTTATAATAAGCCAAATTTTAATTATCGAGAAGAAACTTTTGCGATTTTAGCTGTAAATTCATGGGAGTTACTTTTTAAAGCAGAATTATTAAAATCTTCAAATTATAACATTAAATCGCTTTACATTTTAGAACCTATT
>JBILUY010000352.1:0-4283 GCA_044370735.1 Crocinitomicaceae bacterium
CGAGGCACCGGGAGGATTCAACCTTGGTGATGCAGATGTTCAGTTGATAGATGCAGATGGGGACGGTCGGGTGGACCTGATGATCAATAGTCCGCAGATATCGGGGTATTTCCCTTCGCGGTTTGGGGCATCGTGGGACAGCAAGAGTTTCAGAAAGTACGCTCAGGCACCATCGTTCAGCCTTCAGGACCCCGAGGTCAAACTTGTTGACCTTGATGGGGATGGGGTGACCGATGCTATCCGTTCGGGCACATCATTCGATTGCTTTTTCAATCATCCGGTCGAAGGGTGGAAAAGTCATCGCAAGGTGCTGGGTTCACAACTGGAGGATTTTCCCGGAGTGAGTTTCGCTGACCCGCGCATCAAGTGGGCCGATATGAGCGGAGATGGACTACTGGACATTGTAATGGTCAATAGCGGCTCCATCTCGTACTGGCCCAATCAGGGCTATGGACGGTTTGGACGAAGGGTTCAAATGCGGAATTGCCCGCGGCTTCCTGAGAGTTATGACCCACGGATGGTATTGATCGGTGATGTGGATGGTGACGGGGTGGCCGATGTGGTATATGTAGGCAACAGGAGTGTGACCATATGGGTGAACAGAAGTGGAAACAGCTTCAGTGAACCTGTCGTTATATCTAATACTCCTAGCGTTTCACAGCCCGATGCCGCCCGTCTACAAGACCTCAATGGCATTGGTACGGCAGGAGTGCTCTTTTCCATTCAGGATACCGTAGTGGACAAACACCGCATGTTCTTCCTTGATCTTACGGGAGGAGTGAAGCCCTACCTGTTGCATGAGATGGATAATAACATGGGTGCCCTCACCCGTGTTCACTACGAAAGTTCCATCAAGCATTATTTGCGCGACCAGAAAAGGGTACATACCCGATGGAAGACATGCTTGCCGTTCCCAGTTCAGGTGGTGTCACAGGTTGAAGTATTGGATAGGATATCCAAAGGGAAACTCACAACAAGCTTCCTGTACCATCATGGGCATTGGGACGGTGGTGAGCGCGAATTCCGTGGTTTTGGTCGTGTGGATCAGCGCGATACCGAGACCTTTGAGCGGTACAATACCGAAACCCTGCACGGCAATAGTAGCTCAGGAGGGGTTGCCCTGACCGGAGTGGAAGGGGCGCAAGCGAACTTCAACCAAGTTGAATTCGAGCACTATTCTCCGCCTACCGAGACCCGCAACTGGTTCCATCTCGGCCCTGTGGGCGATGAGTTTGGCGAATGGCAGGAGGTGAAATTTGAGGATGAGTATTGGCAAGGTGACCCGAGTGTGCTGGGCCGACCGCAGGAACTGGTCAACCTGTTGCGGACCCTCCCACGTAGAGCAAAGCGCGATGCATACCGTGCCATGCGCGGCTCGCAATTGCGCACCGAACTCTACGCGCTCGATGAGCGCGACCCACTCACAGGAAATTACATTGCTGGGCAAGGAGGCCGCCCCTACACGGTCACCGAGAGTCAGTTCGGTGTACGATTGGAGTATGCCCCGCTAGCAACACCTGTTTCCAGTTCTTCGAGGCTTTTTCAATCGGGCTACATCTTTTTCACATTTTCGCTAGGCAGCCGAACTACCCAATGGGAGCGTGGTAACGACCCGATGACCCAATTGAGTTTCACGGCTGACTATGATGAATTTGGGCAACCTCACCTACAACTGGCCATAGCCGTGCCGCGAGGACGGAACTATACGGTAGCTGCCAATACCGACCCGGATGGCGGTTCATCGGACAACGGCTTTGGTGGTTGGCAGGGTGACCCGTATCTCGCCACAGTCACCCAGACAGATTACTGCCCTCCTCTCACCGATGCCACCCCGAGCGGAGAGGCAGGGTACATGACTGACCGTGTCTGCCGCACCATCTCATACGAAGTGCTGAACGATGGCACCCCGAGTGCCTTCACGTTGCGCGACACAGTCATTATTGCCAGTCTCCCGATCAGTGGCTATAACGCCATGTTCAACATACTCGGTTGCAGTCTCAATTATTACGATGGTGTCGCCTTCAATGGCCTTCCCTTCGGCCAGTTGGGTGACTATGGAGTACCTGTGCGCAGCGAGACTTTGGTCATTACGGATTCCATCATCACGGATGCTTATGGCACCGACATTCCTGAGTGCTTCAAGACAACTCCCGAATCGCCTGATTGGAGCAATTCCAATGGCTACCCTGCCTCGTTTGCAGGAATGCTCCAGAACGGTGATGCCCGTTTAGGGTACGAGGAGCACAATGGCGATGCCCATTGCCCAGATGGATGGTACGCAACTGGAGCTCGGACGAAATTCGATTTCCACATCAATCCCGCTACCGCGAAAGGGCTTGCAGTAGAGACCAAAGACATATTCGATAACCTGAGCACAATAGAATACGACCAGTATCAGCTCCTGCCAGTCTCCGCCAAGCAATGGCTCAACGGCACCGACTATCTGGAGACCGTTGCGCAATACGACTACCGCGTCCTACAGGCATCCATGGTCACCGACCCCAATGGCAACCGCTCCGTGTTCCGCTTCTCGCCTCTGGGCCTCATGAACGCCAGCGGTGTCATCGGCAAGGTAGGTGCCAACGAGGGCGACATCATTTCCGAAAGCCCATTGCTGTGGGAACCGTCCGTCCGAATGGAATACGATTTCCTCGCATACTACAACGCCCAGCAGCCTGTGTGGGTCAAGACCATACAGCGCGAGCAGCACTATCAGGATGCTGCCGAAAGCCCCACCATCATCAAGGTCGAATACACCGATGGCTTCGGTCGCCTGCTCCAGACACGAACTCAGGCCGAAGATGTCCTCTTTGGCGATAGCCTCTTTGGAGACAGCGGCCTGCCTGCCGATCAGGCCGACAATGCTAATGCCGTGGGCATTCAACGCTCTGCCAACGCCTTGCCCAATGTCGTGGTCAGCGGTTGGCAGGTGTACAACAACAAGGGCAAGGTGGTAGAGCAGTACGAACCCTATTTCGACATCGGCTTTCAGTATATTGCCCCTTTTGACAACGCCACCCTGCAAAGCGCAACGCTTGGTGGCGTATTTGTGCGCATGTTCTACGACCCCCGTGGGCAGGTCGTCCGGATCCTTAACCCCGATGGCAGTCAGCAATGGGTGCTCTTCGGCAGGCCAACTGTCTTTAATCTGGTCTCCCTCAATGAACTGGACCTACCTACACTGGACAATCATCCAGAAAGCAGCCTCACCCCATGGGAAAGCTGCACCTTCGATGCCAACGACCTTGCCGACAGACCTCCATTCAGCGGTAGCGGTGCCCCTTCCACCCACTGGAACACCCCCAAAACCACCGTCCTCGATGCCCTTGGCCGTACAGTCAAAACGATTGACCGCCTTGCAGGGGGCGAAGAAGTGGTAATGAAATACGAATATGACATTCGTGGCAACGTCCTCAAGATAACTGATGCCCTTGGCCGCCCGGTCTTTCGTCACACCTACGACCTCGCCAACCAGAGCCTACTGACCCAACTTATCGATGCGGGTGACAAGCGTGTCCTTTTCGATGCCACGGGCAAACCTATAGAGATGCAGGACGCCAAAGGCTCTCGCATACTCAACAGCTATGGTGCACTGAGCCGTCCCATGCAGATATGGGCCAAGGACAACGCCTCGGAAGGCTTCACCGTTCGCCAGCACATTGTCTATGGCGATGACCAGACCAACGGCCCATCAGCGCCCGAAGCCACCAACCACCTCGGACAACCATACAAAAGCTATGACGAGAGCGGCCTGAGCATCGCCTTGGAATACGACTTCAAGGGCAACGTGCTTGCCAAGAAGAAGGAGGTGATAAAGGACAGCCTCCTGCTCGCTGCCATGGAGGCTGGAGCTGGCACAGGTTGGGACATCAGCCCTTACCGTACAGACTGGTCCGATGCCCCGTGGGACGAAGAGGCCGACCTTCTCGAAGGTGATTACCGCACCGATTTCCAGTTCGATGCCCTCAACCGCGCCATCGAGGTCATCTATCCTGCCGACATCAATGCAGTGCGGAAAGTCGCCACGCCTACCTTCAATCGTGCAGGTGCTTTGGAGAAGGTCACGTTCGATGGGGCTGATTACATCAGGCACATCGCCTACAATGCCAAGGGACAACCGCTGATGACCGCCTATGGCAACAGCTTCATGACACGGCATGTCTATGACCCCCTCACCTTCCGCCTGACCCGAACCCGCACTGAGAAATACGCCTACGAACTTGTCGGCAACCTCCATAAGTACGACCATTTATCGGGCAACGTGCGTCAGGACACCGCCCATA
>JBILUY010000325.1:0-2682 GCA_044370735.1 Crocinitomicaceae bacterium
CCACCTTCTCGTACAGCGTGAACACGATCGACATCGGCGTGTACGGCGTGCGTGCGGCTGCCGTCTACCCCGTCTCGTACACCGGCACCGTGTCGCTGGAGTTCAACGACTCCAGTGACTTGGGCTCGCTCTATGACATGATCACAAACGGCACCGAGATCACGGTCTCGGGTGGTGCCGGGGCGTGGTCATTCCCAGCGGTGGTGACCGGGGCGAGCGAGTCGGCGTCGATCGACGGTGTGGCGACCTTCACGGTGGAGGCCCAAATGACTCGCAGTGGAACGAGGGCGTAATGAGAGAGTTTCGCGACGACCAGGGCCGCCCGTGGATGGTGGCCCTGACGGTGGCGGCGGCGGACCGGGTCCGCGGACTGGTCACGCTCGACGTGGCCGAGGATGTCGAGCAGCCAGACGGCAGCGTCCAGCGGCAGACCCGCCAGGTGCCGTTTGATCTGATCGACGCCGGCAACATTTCCCGCACGCTCGAGGTGCTCCGCAGCCAATACGCCAAGATTGGCGAGGTTCTCTACGCCATCTGCCGCGGCCAGTGCGAAGAGAAGAAGGTGAGCCGCGAGCAGTTCCTCGACGGCCTGCGGGGCGACGCTCTCGACGCCGGCACCAAGGCTCTGGAGCAGGAGCTCGTCGATTTTTTCCCGCAGCGCCTCCGCAAGATGGTCGGGCTTCTCGTCAGCAAGATGGACGAGATGGCCGGCGAGCTGCTCGCCAAGGCGGAGGCGGGACTGGAAGCGGCGACGATGGAGACCCTGCTCGGACAGTCTGGCACACCATCTACGAAGCCGCTGGAATCCTCGGAATCCATCCCGGCGAGTGGACCCTCCGAAACCTCATCATCGCCCGCGACAGCCGCCTAGAGATGGATTGGTGGCACACCGCCAACCTGCTGGCTCAACAGGCCAACTTCAACAAGCCAAAACACGCCCCGACAACCGACCCCACGAAACTCAACCCGTTCGCCAAGAAGGCCAAGGGCAAGCAGGCCACGCCAGAGGAGATCCAAAAGCTCCTGGGTCCTGATTGGCAAAAGTACGTCTGACAAGGAAAAACTATGGCATCTGCGTCAGGCATTCGGATGGGCAGGGTCTTCGTCGAAATCGGCGCAGACCCCGCTCGGTTTTTTGCCGCCATTCAAGGCATCCAGAAAAGCATTGGCCGCATCGGCTCGGCCATGTCTTCGTTGGGCACCCGCATGGCCGGCGTCGGCGCCGCCTTCGGCGCACCGTTTGTCGGGGCCGTGGTGGCGGGGTCAAAGTTTCAAGACGTACTGCTCAACATCAAGGCCTCAACTGGCGCAACGGCTGGCCAACTGGAGCAGGTGAAGTCGGCTGCCATGGCGATGTCTTCAGCGCTCGGCGTCGGCCCGACTGAAGCGGCGCAGGGATTTCTGGAGCTGCTCAAAGCCGGCATGAGCGTGGAGCAGGTGCTCTCGGGGGCTGGCCAGTCTGCGTTGCAGTTTGCGAAGGTCGGCGAAATGGCTGTCGCCGATGCTGCCGTTGTCATGGCCGACGCCATGAACGTTTTCAAGGTATCTGGCGATGTCGCCGCCAATACGCTGTCATCGGCTGCCGACGCTTCCAGCACATCTATCCAGGGCATCTCGCTGGCGTTCTCGCAAGTATCGGCGGTTGCGGCACTTGCCAACCAGTCGATTCAGGACACGGGTGCGGCCTTGGCCGTCTTGGCCAACGCCGGCATCAAGGGCTCAGACGCAGGAACATCGCTAAAGACGATGCTGATGCGGCTCATGGCGCCGGCGGACGACGCCGCCGAAGCGTTGGCAAGCATCGGGCTTTCGACAGACGCCTTCCGCAACGCGGATGGCACCATGAAGCCCATGGTAGAAATCATTCGCACGCTCACCCAATCCATGGGCGACATGGATCAGGCGGCGCGCGACGACATGCTCCGCCGCATCTTTGGGGCAGATGCCATCCGCGCCGCCGCCGTGTTCATGCAGGTCGGCGTCGACGGCTTCAACGCCATGCAAGACGGCATGAACGAGGCTCTGCCGGTCGGCGAAAAGTTTGACGCCATGATGGGCGGCCTGTCCGGTGCGGCGAAAAGCATCTATGCCGCAATGGAGCGATTGGCTATTGCCGTCACCGATGCCGTCGGACCGTCGCTGGTCGCTCTAGCCCAGCCGATCGCAGACGTAATCGGCGGCCTAGCGACGTTCATTTCAAAAAACCAAGAGCTCGTGTTGTCGATCGCCAAGGGCGTCGCCATCTTTACCGGAGTCGGCCTGGCGATCGCCGGCGTCGGCACGGCCCTGACGCTTGTCGCCGGTGCCATGGGCCTGGTGCTTTCGCCCGTCGGTGCGATCCTTGCGGCCGTCACGGGGCTCGGGGCTGGCATCGTGTATTTCGCCGGCGGCCTGTCAGGTCTAGCCGACTTGGCCAACACCACGTTCTCTGGCATCTATGCCGCGATCGCCGAAGGCGACCTGGCCGGGGCCATGGACATTCTCTGGCTCGGCCTTTACGCCGGCTGGCTCAAGGGCGTCGAGGGCCTGATGGCGGCCGTCGACCCGTGGGTCTCGCTGTTCCAGAACACGTTTACGTATCTCTCCGCAACGGTGCTGTCTATTTGGGACGGAATGGTAAATGCCATGGCGGCAAGCTGGGACGCTATGGAGTCGAGCGTGCGTAAGGGTTGGAACTTTCTG
>JBILUY010000336.1:0-2681 GCA_044370735.1 Crocinitomicaceae bacterium
CGCTTTCTTTTGAAGCGTACTTCCACCCATGGATATACTCGAGTGGCGCCTGATCCGAGACGGTCAGGAGTTCATCGCCCAAACGAATGGCATCTCGAAGCGCGAGAGAGGGCCCATTCTTTTCCCGCGAAACAAACTGCACGAAGTTTCGCAGCACATCCGGTGCGCGCCCGGCGCCAAGCCGCCCCGAAAGGACACGTGCCACGATATCGACCGCGATTCGTGCACATTCCGCGCGCGGAAGCTCCCAGCCGCCCTCTTTTACCGAAGCCAGGCAATTCAGGGCGATCTTCTTGAAATCGTCGCTGACGTCCGCTTCCGAAACGCGGGGCGCGCCCCCCTTCGGTTCGGCGGGAACCAAACGCTCGGCCAACTCCAAAGCCTGCTCGACACTGAGATCAAACCCATTTCGCGCGTATGACACCTTGAAGACCGTCAAAAAGAGGATATTTCGTTCATCACCCGACTCGGCCGCGCGAAGTCCGAGCGCGAGCAGTCTTGAACCGGGCAGCTCAGCCAGCGAAAGGACTTCGAACGACTCGCGGAAACGACGTGCTCCCCCCATGCAGGTCTGACTGACCTTCTCCGCCGCGCTTCGAATCACGGTTTCGTCCAGCACCACATGGCTCTGCTTGCGCAGGTACTCGATGGTCGAAACGTATTCTTGCGCCGGCGTACACTCGGGCGTCTCGGCCGCCCTCAACTCCAAGCAACCCAGAAAGCCCAGAATCAGTACCAGCCCGAACTGATTTCCAAATCGACGAAGCGAATAGAACCATTTCATACCGGTCTCATCGGCGGCCCGGATCACCAACTTGACCTCCTGCATTGCATGCGGGGAATATCGACGATGCACCTGCGGCTTGACCCGTGCGAAGCAGCCGGGTGATAGTGCGTCCGAACCCCCTAGGAGACCCCGCTATGTCCATCACCGCTGCTCGCCTCGGAAGCTCCCCTCTCACCATCGACTGGTCAGGACTTCATCGCATCCCACACTCGCCGGGAGCCCGCACCCCGAACACGACTGATATCACTGCCGCCTGGGGGCAATTGAAAAATCGCTTTGAAGCAGGCGAAGTGGGCTTTTATGAGGCCCCACTGCAGAACGCGATCTCGCAGGCGCAGGAGTCAGGGGCCTTGGCCGAGAAAATTTTGGCACGTGGGGACATCCGCGATGTACTTTTCCTGGGCATCGGGGGAAGTGCATTGGGGCCAATCACTTTGTTCAACGCACTGGGGGGAGCGCGGACGGGACTTCGCTTCCATGTCATGGAAAACGTGGATGCCACCGAGTGGTCCCGCACCGTCGCGCACTTGCGCCCTGAGTCCACGTTGGTTTGCATCGTCACCAAGAGCGGCACGACCTATGAGACGCTCGCTCAAGCATTGATCGCCCTGAACTGGGTGGGACGCGCCAACTGGAAAACCCATGTCGTGGCGCTGACGGACCCTGAAAAGGGGGATTTGCGCAATTTCGCCCGCGATTTCCAGATCCCGACTCTGACCATCGCACCGTCGATTGGCGGACGTTTCAGTGTTTTCTCACCCGTAGGGCTCTTCCCGCTCGCACTGGCGGGCTTCTCGCTCCCCGAGTTCCTGAAAGGGGCTGCCCAGGTCCGCGAATCGACCGAAAAAGCCCAATTCGAGAAACACCCGGTGTTTATCCTGGCGCAGGAGTTTTTGCGTCACACACCCAAGCACTCCACTCACGTGTGCATGCCCTACTCCTCGCCGCTGCGTTCGTTCGGCGACTGGTTTGTGCAGCTCTGGGGAGAGAGCCTGGGGAAGGACGGCAAAGGATTCACTCCGATTGCGGCTTTGGGCGCCACCGACCAGCACAGCATCCTGCAACTTTTGCGAGACGGCCCAGACGATAAATTGACGCTTTTTCTGACGGTCGAAAAAGTTCCCGATGCGGTCGAGATCCCGCGCACCCTCCAAGGCGCGGAGGCGGCCCGCTACCCTTCTTTCTCAATTCTCCAAGGACAAAACCTCCACGAGCTCCTCAATATCGAATACCGGGCCATTTCGCTGGTCCTCTCCAAAGCAAACCGGCCGCAATTGACGGTGCAACTCGAGCGCGTGGATGAGCGCAATCTGGGCGCCCTGATGTTCTTCTTCAGCACGTTGACGGCGTTCACCGGCACGCTGATGGGGGTCAATCCATTCGATCAGCCCGGAGTCGAAGAAGGCAAAGTCTATATTCGAGAATCTTTGAACGCCTCCACCCGGGCTCGACTCGAAAAATTGGCCGAAGAAGATGAAAATTCACCCGTCAACCGCCTACGTCGGGCACCGAGTGGAGAAGAACCTCAAGATTGGGAGTCATAATTGGAGGGCAGCCTTGACGCTGCCCAAACCGACCCCGTACTCTTGAATTCGACCATGACCGACTCAAGTGGAAACGACTCACCCCAGACACCTTCAACCGGCTCCGCCGATGCAACAACGTTGCTCAATC
Source organism: Crocinitomicaceae bacterium (assembly GCA_044370735.1). Taxonomy (GTDB): domain Bacteria; phylum Bacteroidota; class Bacteroidia; order Flavobacteriales_D; family Crocinitomicaceae; genus CANHVK01. The sequence continues at coordinate 2,462 of JBILUY010000336.1, forward strand.
GAGATGATCTGCAGAAGCTGAAGGACAAGGAAAAGGAAGCGGCCCGCTCGATCGGGGCCTGTCTCATTATTGTGAAAGGGTCGCCCCAAGGACATCGGTTTTTCCTCAATCAGAGCGAATCCATTCTCGGTCGCGACCCCACCGCTGATATCAGTATTTCGGATGGCCGGATTTCTCGCAAACACGCCGTTTTCAAACTCGAAGGCGAGAACGTCACCCT
>JBILUY010000344.1:0-2678 GCA_044370735.1 Crocinitomicaceae bacterium
GTCAGAGTCAGCCACTCGCAGCCATGGTGTGGGCCGGCATGGCCGATGAACTCCAATCCTGGGTGCGGAGCATACGATGAGCCGGCGGTCGATCCCCCCCATCCGACTCACGAACATGGCGATTGCCCGATTCCGGGACGCCCGTGTCGTACAAGGACCGGATGCTGACCTGGATGCTTGGAGGCGTCAGATCTCTACGGCGAGCGTCATCCTGCAGCGATTGCGCCGAACCAGGGGGCAATTGCTCGCTGATGATGCCGGCATGGGCAAGACCCTGACATCGTTGCTGGTCGCCTTCGTCTTCATCGCCGCCGGACGACGGGTTGCCATCCTGGCACCGAACCCCGCCGTGCGCGAAGCGTGGCTGCAGAACTACCGCAGGCTGGGCGGATGGCTTGGATTGCCGGAGCGATCATCGCGGGGGGAACCTGGTCTCGACGCCATGTCAGACCTCCTACGCAAAACCATGGATGGACGGATCCTGCTCACGACACATGGTCGCGGTCTCCAGCGGTCTTCACTGCAGTGCGATCTCCTCATCGTCGACGAGGCCCATCGCAGCAAGGGCAAGGAAACGAAATTCCGCAAGTTCCTGTCCGATATCGCCACCAAGGGACAGGTGGGGCACGTTCTCTATGTCACCGCCACGCCGATGTCGATCGGCATCGGTGAATTGACGGCTATGCTGGAACTGTGTCAGGCCGAGCAACAGGATATCGATGCCGTCGTCGCCTTTGATCGTCGTCTTGAGCGCTTGTGGTCAGGCCTGCCCATAGCGGATCCTGGAGCTGAAGCGGCGGCCATCGAGCAGGATCGTACTAAGGCCATCGTCTCCCTGCGTCGTCATGTCGTCCGGCACACCATCGCGGAACAGGATCAGCAGGCGACGACCTACGGGAGGATACTGCGGCAGGATGCTGGCGCGCTGATCCATGCCGATCCGCTGTCGGCCGGCGTCCTCATGCGCACGGATCGGGCGTTCAGGCTGGCGAAGCAACTCCGACGCGCAGCTGGAGTACGGTCCAGGAACATCACGAACGACGCGCGTTTCCATGTCGGGAAGAACCTGCTGGAGGAGGAACTTGCGGGTCTGGTGCAGGACGCCGGCCGTCGCAGTGGCCCAGCCTGGGGCATGGTCGCTCGACTCGCCCGGGACGCACTGCGGGATTCACGGAGGCGTGATTTCCACCCCAAGGTCGATGCCGTGGCCGAGACCGTTGCCGACATCGTCGAGCGCGGCCACAAGGTGCTCCTCTTCGCCCATCACCACGACACGGCGCGTGAGATCGCGCGAGCGATTGCACGGGCGTGCCGCACACGCATCGGTTGCGATCAGCCGACGCAGGCGGAACAGCGCGCCATGTGCAGAGCTTTGGATCTTGACCATCCGAATATCAGCCGCTGCCACCCGTTCCGTGTGCTCGGTCATGCCGCTATAAGCGGCCCTGCTGGAGCTTGGTTCGCTCACCGGGTCCGACTCGGCCGGAAGCCGGGTATGGCGGCATCCGCGTCCTTCGATACCCCGGCAGATCCGGCGATATGGGGCAGCCGGCGGCGCTTCCGCGCCATGTTGTCGTCCTTCAGTACGGAAGTGGTGGGACGTCGGGATGATAACCCGCATGGATCTGTCGCGAAGATCCTGCGCGATGCGACCACAGCGCGACGGCGTGTCATGCCGAATGCCTGGGTGATGCTGATGTCCGAGGGATGGAAGACGCAGGGCATGGCAGAACGCCTGGGAATCTGGCAGCAGGCTCGCCGACCCGACATGGCCATGCTGTGGTTCAATTCTCCCTTCGGACCGCCGGTCCTGGTTGCCACCGACCGCCTGAGCGAAGGAGTCGACCTGCACCGTCACTGCCGTCACCTCGTCCACTACGAGATGCCCCCGAGTCCCGTGCGCATGATCCAGCGTCGTGGACGACTCCGGCGACTCGGCTCGTTAGCCGCGCAAGTTGCTCGAGCGACCGGTAGCGATACGGCTGAGATTCTTGAGTTCTGCCCATATTTCAGCGGGACTCGGGATGAGGCCGCGGTGCGCATCCTGGGTCAACGACTTCAGCGTTTCGATGACCTGCTTGGTGGCGTTGGTGCGCGCATCACCGAGTTGCATGAACTGCCAGCGGGTGTCGATCGCGTGCTGGAACTGATCAAGCCGCCGCGCTTGGCCTTGGCCATCATCAAGGGCCGGGGACGGTGAGCCCTCTGCATAGGCGGTGGCGGTTCTCCACGCTTGTGCAGATGAAGAGGTCGTCCCGGGCCCCGGGCAAGATCCGGGCGTGGACTTCGTGGGCGAATACGGCGCAGGTGGCGTTCAGCATCCGTTTGGCATGGGTCAAGGGTGACATGGTCATGCTCTGCGAGGTGCTCTACGCTCTACGCAGTCTGTGCGAATCCATTCATTTGCAGAACGAGTCGGTGTGAGCAGCGATAATCGCAGGGTATCACTACAAACTTAGCGACGGTCCCAATGTGCACTTCGCGATAAGCGAGAAAAGCCTGAAGCCTCTGTGGAAACAGGCAAATGCGAGGGAGTTGAGGCCTCGCTGGCTGCGAATCGTAGTTCGTAGTTCTGGCCCCTCGCTCAGTCCGTCGAGAACCCGCCCATGGGGTCGTAGGGGATGTCCGGTTTCTGGTAGCGAGCCATGGGGTTGTCGCTCGTGCTGTAGAGGGTGCGC
>JBILUY010000090.1:0-10178 GCA_044370735.1 Crocinitomicaceae bacterium
CAGCTCGAATTGCTACATCTCTTTCTTGATCAGTAAGCTCAATAATTCTTGACGAGCCACCACGATGGAGATTTGAACGGAATTCTCCTTCTTTCCCTTGCCTTTTCATAGCACCTACTACCTCTCCATCCACAACAAATGCACGGATATCGGCACCTTTAGCCTCACGAATAAACTCTTGAACTATCACCCTTGCTTTTAATCCATTAAATGCCTCTAAAACAGATTGAGCAGCATTTTGATTTTCTGCCAAGACAACGCCAAGCCCTTGGGTTCCTTCCAAGAGTTTTAAAACAACAGGAACACCTCCAGCAGACTCAACTACATGCTCAACATTTCTTGAGTAGTTTGTAAAAACCGTTTTTGGCAAACCAATACGCTCTTTGGAAAGCATTTGTAAACAACGTAATTTATCACGTGAATGCACTATACCTCTCGACCCAACAACTGAAAAAACATCCATCATTTCAAATTGCCTAACAACAGCGGTTCCATAAAAAGTAACTGAAGCACCTATACGAGGTATAACAGCATCAAAATCATCCAAATACCTATCTTTATAATAAATTGATGGTCCTTTTTGTTCAATTTCAATGTTACACATCAAATGATCTATCACTTGAGCTTCATGTCCGCGATTTTGTGCTGCTTCAACCAATCTTCGTGTCGAATATAAGGAAGCGTTTCTTGATAAAATTGCAATTTTCATTTTAATGTTTTTTTCTTATCCTTAAAGGAAAGATTTGTTTTTGATGTGTCTATTAAGAATTGTTTATTTAAAAGTTTTCTTCCTATTAACACTGGATTTTTTAATCCATTTCTAGTTGTAAGTGAAAAATCAGTTAGATAATCTTTTCCAAATAATGTAATCGGCATTTGAATAAAATACCGCTCTTGCTCATCTCCTGTTGAACTTTTGACTTTTTTCTTTATGTATTTTGTAAATCGAATTTTATGATTTACAAATCCTTTATATGATTCATCTAAAAACACAACATCTAAACATTTATTTTGTTGTATCTCTACTTCTTGTACACTCAAGCAATGAATTGAACTTGAATAAGCACCACTATCAATTTTGATCGGAACTTCAGACATCCCAAAAAGTGGAAAATCTGCCTTGTCTTTTCTTCCTATAATTCTCAAATCTGACATTTATTTATTTTCAAATATTTCTTCAAACATAACCATACATGAATCATCACGTTCTGCTGCATCTTTCATCATTTGTATCCCTCTATACTCGTCTCCGTTAAAATACAACGCTTGACCGTAATAAAAAGAATACTTTTTTGTCTCAGGATATCTTTTCACTAATTCATTAAAAATTCTTGCTGAATTAGTATACTTTTCATTTTGAAAATAAATTGCTCCAAGTTGTTCTTTCAGAATTCTTCCAGGTTTAATTTTACACGCTATTAATGCATTTTTTTCTGCCAATTCAGGATCAAAAAAAACTTCACCGTATTCACCTGAATAAATTGAACAATAACGATTATAAATTTCAAATCTTTTAGAATCTAATTCTTTTGCTTTATTTAAATTCGTCAACGCCTCAGAAACATGAAATGAAAGCAATTCATAATCTGCTTTATTTAAATAATATTCGAACGAATCGTCTGGTGCGTTTAAATAAGACTTTTTTGCATAAATTTTAGCTAAATCAAGTTTCCCCAACGATTGGTAGGCAATAGAAATATTTCTATATATAACCGCCTTAGATTCATCATCAATGTCAGACGTTAATAAAGAACGAAAATAATCCACCGCTTGCTGATAATTTTCCTGATCAACTAAGACAACTCCTTTCTTAATAACTGCATCAGAAACTGTTTTTTTTGAACTACAAGAAATTATAAAAAGCGTTAAAAAGAAAATAATCGGTAATTTCATGTTCTAAAATCTTTTTTTAAATATACAAAATCATGCTCATATGATCTACATATTAGAAAAATAACAAGATTTTGGTTTTTTTTTGTTGTAATATTAAAAGTAATGAAAAATTATTTGTAATATTGCACTCTGAATTTTTGGAATAGATATTAAAGCACATAAAAATGGATTTCATTAAAGAACTTGAAAAAGAATTAGTAGAAGTTAAAAACTTTCCTAGTTTCAAAAGTGGTGACACTATCACTGTTTCATATAAAATTAAAGAAGGAAACAAAGAGCGTATTCAGCAATTCCAAGGTGTTGTTTTACAACGTCGTGGTTCTGGTGTTACTGAGACTTTCACAGTTCGTAAAATGTCAGGTAACGTAGGTGTTGAACGTATTTTCCCTATTTCTTCTCCATTTTTAGATGAAATCGTAGTAAACAAAAGAGGTGATGTTAGAAGAGCTCGTATTTTCTACTTCCGTAATCTTACTGGTAAAGCTGCTAGAATTAGAGAAAAAAGAAGTTTTTCTCACAAAAAATAATATTTTGATACTTCAAAAAATTAAGGCTCACAATAGTGAGCCTTTTTTTATTTCTATATTATTTAACAGCGTATTTTGTAATAAATTTTTAAATCAGTATTGCAATTAGAATCTTTTCATTGCACGATCCAACTCCATTTTAGCATCTTTATCTTTCATATCATTGCGCTTATCATGAAGTTTTTTTCCTTGAGCACAAGCAATGGTAATCTTAACCCATCCTTTTTCAGATAAAAACATTTGTAAAGGGATCAAGGTATTACCTTTTACCAATAAGAATCGTTCGATTTTTTTAATTTCTGAACGATTCAGCAAAAGTTTTCGGTCGGCTCTGGGTCTATGATTATAAAAAGATCCATTTTCATATTCAGAAATATGCATATTACGAATATAAACCTCACCTCTGACTAACACACAATAAGCTTCAAGAATAGAAGCTTTACCATTTCGGATACTTTTTATTTCAGTACCTGTTAATTGCATACCAGCCGAATATTCATCCAACAAATGATATTCGAAACGAGCACGTTTATTTTTGATATTTAATTGCTTTACAGCCATAGTTTGACAAAGGTAAGGAATGAATTACGGTTTACAAATGATGGAAGGAAAATTCTTTTGAATTAAAGCTCGTTTCAAAAAGATGCGGATAATATTTTTTCATCTCTTGGTTCATGAGTAAAATTGGAACATCAGAAAAAACTCCATAATCATGTATATACTCCATAAAACGTGTATCACCTTCAAAAGGTTGAAACAACGAATCAGTTTCACCATCCCAATTTAAAACCGACACATTTGATATTTTACAAATACGAGTATCAAATGAAGGAGTACATTTTACCCATTTACCATTTATATACAATTCTACGTATCCATGAAAAACAATTTCTTCTCTTTTTAGATACGAAACCAACTTATCAACTCCAATATGATTTACCACTATTGCATACCCCAACCTTGAAGGGATTCCTACCTTTCTTGCACAGGTCGCAAGAACAATTGATTTTTCGACACACCAAGCTCTTTTTTTAGAGAGAATAGTTGAAGCTTTTAACGCTTGATGTCTCAAATCTAAGTGATATGGATTGTATAAAAAGGCTTCTCTTACTTTTGTATATAAATGAATAGCAAGATCTTTTTGTACAGAAAAAGAAGGGACATCTGAATGAAATTGATCAATAATAGGATTATTAAAATCTAAAAATGAGGTCTCTTTCAGATATTCCTGCATATTTTAACGATGGTGGTGCCCAGCTAATTTTGTTAAACCTGGTGAATTTAAAATAGTCAATTTTCTTGTAGCGATATCGATATATCCGTCTTCCTTGAATTCTTTCAATAAACGAATTAATGTCTCGGTAGCTGTTCCAACAAAATTGGCTAAATCTTCTCTAGATAAATTGATTGGCTCATCTTTATACACATCTTTCAAAATCAAAAGTACAAATGCCAGTCTTTCTCGAACTGATTTTTGAGCCATATTTGTAATAAACTCTGCTTGCTCCCCTAATTCTTTTGAAAGTTCTTTCAGTAAAGCATTTCTTAATGTTGCATTTGTATCAATCATATTTAAGAAATTCTCTCTATGAATGAAACAAATGTTAGAATCCTCTAACGTGGTAGCACTTACCTTATAAGGTTCTCCACTAAAAATAGATCTAAAACCAAGAACCTCTCCTTCACTCGCAATTTGAATAATTTGCTCTTTCCCTTCATCTCCTAACGTAAATACCTTAACCTTTCCTTTATTAATACAATAAATTCCTCTCGGAATACTTCCTTCTAAAAATAATCCTTGATTTTTTTTGTAATAACTGCATGTCTTGTTATCATTTAGCTCGGATGTTTGATCTGAAGAACAGTCCATAAATAATGAACTTTTCTTTGCTCCACAATTCTCGCAAGACACATGTTTATGAGAATGATCTATCATTTTTAAGTAGGTTAGGTTTCGTTTACGAATTTACAAAATTTGCATGTTTTGGAAAAAAATATATCCAAAAATATTTACCTATAAATTCAATACGTACGTATTAAAAATTCGTAAAAATGTTCTTCTTAAACCCTACATTAAAAGTAAAAAAAAGTTGTTTTACAGTTGTAGCAGCGCTTGCAACTTCATTATTAGGCAGACCCGTAAGAATATAATTAATTCCTAAGTCAAAGTAATATGTCCCGTAGTACAAAGCATATTGAGCACCTGCAGTACCGCATAGTGCAAATGCAAAGATTCTTCCTTTATCTACGTAGCCAGTTGGAAATGAATACCTAGTTTCATCGAAGCTATCAGTTTTCACTTTGACCGTATTCATAAGTAAAGAAAAATGAGTACTTAAATAAGCAGAAGGACCAAAATCCAAATCTTTTCCAAAATAATATCTTTTTCCAAATTCAAGTGCATTATAACTATACGTTAAATTACCGTTTAAATTAAGTGTTAAACTATCATTTGAATTTAAAGGTGTCATTGATACATATATAGCTGCATCATTCTGAGGTAGTGTGGAATAAAATCTTGCAAAATAAGCTAAATCATCTTGCCTGTATTCACCTAATAAATTCATTCCAAGATATGGGTTTTTAATCCCAAAAGCTGCAACAGAATTAAATCCACCCCCAATAGATACCTGTGAGTTATATCCATTCAAAGTGAATATTAATATTACCGTCAATAAGATACGATTAAGCATATACTAATCTTAATAATTTGTATCGAATATACAATTTTGAAAAGGAATAAATCCATAAATTCGTTAAAAAAATGTGAAATGGCTATATATTCGTTTAATGGATTCGTTCCAGTCATCAAAAAATCTAGTTTTATACATCCTCAAGCAACAATTATTGGTAATGTAATTATTGGTGAAAACGTGTATGTAGGTCCACATGCAACTATCAGAGGTGATTGGGGAAAAATCATACTTGAAGATGGGTGTAATGTACAAGAAAGTTGTACCATTCACATGTTTCCTGGAACAACCACTCTATTAAAAAAAGGAGCTCATATTGGTCATGGTGCAATTATTCACGGCGGAACTATTGGAAAAAATTGTCTAATAGGTATGAATAGCGTGATTATGGATGATGTTGTGATAGAAGATGAATGTATCATCGGCGCATTGAGTTTTGTAAAAGCCAATTCTCATATTCCAAAACGAAGTTTGGTGGTTGGAAATCCTGCTCGTATTGTTAAAGAGGTATCTGACGATATGATTCATTGGAAAACAATGGGAACTGAATTATACCAACGATTACCACAAGAATGTAGAGATACTCTAATAGAATGTGAACCACTAGAGTTTGAAGAGGAAAACAGACCAACTCAAGAAAAAATGTTGGGAACTTGGGAGAATATTAAAAATTCAAAGATTACAGATTAACAGATTGCAGATTTTAAATTAAAAGATTATTGATTTAGCAGATTTATAATTTTATCCACTGTTTGATAATCACGATCTAAAATAAACGTTGATTGTCGATAAATTGGATTGCGTTTTGCTAAATTTTCTTCAATAAATTGCAATAATTCTGCGTCGGTTTTATCCGCTAATAAAGGTCGTTTGTTTTTTCCTTGGTGTAAACGTTGAAACAATTCTTTTGAACTTCGCTCTAAATATATGGTCGTTCCTTTTGTGTTTAATTGTTCCATTAAATTATTAAAGCAAGGTAATCCTCCTCCAGTTGAAATAACCGTTGGAATAGTAAGATCTAATGATTGAATTAATTTCAATTCCAAGGAACGAAAATAAGTCTCTCCGTATTTAGTAAATATTTCAGAAACAGATAATCCCTCTTGTTTTTCGATAAAAGCATCGGTATCTAACCATTCATATGATAATTTTGAAGCAAGTTTTTTAGCGAGTGTCGTTTTCCCACACCCCATATACCCTATCAAAAAAATCAATGACATCGTTTAGTTTTCTTCTTCTACAAAAACAAAATTTGGATCTTTCACAAATTTAGTAACCGCTTCAATGTGGCTAGTATGCGGGAATTGATCTACCAAACTGATTTTATCTAGCATATACCCATACTTTTGTAAAGTCTCTGTATCACGGGCTTGTGTAGATGGATTACACGAAATATACACAATTCGGTCTGCACCTAAATCAATTACTTTTTTCAAGGTTTTTGGTGCAATTCCAGCTCTTGGTGGATCTAGTACAATCGTACCAATTTTACCATTATATTCAGGATATTGACTTAAAAATTTACCCACATCAGCTGCGAAAAACTTCACTCCTTCCACTCCATTACGTTCTGCGTTTTTACGTGCATCGATAATCGCTTCTTCAACAATATCTACCCCGATAATTTGGGTGTTTTTTGAACGTTTAGAAAGAATTTGACCAATTGTACCTGTACCACAAAACAAATCCATCACCACTTTTCCTTCCAGTTCGTTATTTTCAAAAACGTAACTTAACGCTTTATCATACAACAACTCTGCGCTTTTAGGATTGGTTTGAAAGAAACTTTCCATCGAAATTTCAAAGAATAAATCTCCTAATTTTTCAACCACTTTCCAATCTCCGTAAACCAATGTGTTTGTTCCGTTTTCAATTTTAGAACGGTCAGCTACGTTGTCATTGATTGTATGTTGAAATCCTGCTAAACGATTTCCTAACGTTTCTTGTAAAAATGCTGAAAACGCATTCACATCAAATTGCTCTAATCCTTCGGAAGAAGTTACTAAATTGATTAGTAATTGATTTTGATGAAACGATTTTCTTACAACGATATGTCTAAAAAATCCAATTTTTTTCGGTGGATGCCACGCTGGTAAACCTGTATTTTGCAAATAAATGCGAATTTCTCGTAATTTCGTTTCAAATTCAGCATCAAACAATCCACTTTCTTTGTTCAAACTTTCTACTTTCCACCACGTTCCTCTGCGTTTGAAACCCAATGCAAAAGCATCGTCTTTTTCTTCGTTCAACTCTAAATCGTGTTCGATCGAAGAAAAACTATATTCCATTTTATTTCTATAATTGAAATCAAACGGTGACGAAATATATTCATCAAATAATTCAATTGGATTAGGAATACGTGCAATTTTTCGAAATAAATCCAACGTAGAAGTTTGTTTATGCTCACGTTGAATTTCAATCGGTACAAAAATATAAGGAGCACCAGAAATTTCTTGATAAGGTAATTTCACCTCATCGGAAGAGCGTTCTAATACTTCTACCAACTTACATTCAGCGTGTTTTTTTCTTTTTTTATCTACTCTCGCCAACACTTTTTGACCTGGAAAGGTATTTTCAACAAACACCACAAAATCACCTTGCTCCGTTTGTAATCGAGCAAAACCATTTCCTCCAAAGGCAAACCCTGTGATCTCTACTTCTATTAATTGATTTCTATGAACTGACATACCAATACAAAAAAAGGAATGATTAAATCATTCCTCGAATTACTCCTTTATCTGATTTCTGAATAAAATCTAAAATTCCATCTCTAATCTCCGTTTCAGGCATTGTTTCCTTTACACTTTCAATTCCTTTTGAGATATTGTTATTTTGAACGTAAATGGTTCTGTACACATCTTCAATTTCACGTACAGTTGCATCTGACATTCCTCTTCTTCTTAACCCTACCGAGTTTACACCAGCGAATGTAAGTGGTTCACGAGCTGCTTTAATGTATGGAGGAACATTTTTACGTACCAATGAAGCACCACCGATAAAAGTATGTGCTCCAATATGAACAAACTGTTGTACAGCAACCTTACCTTCTAAAATAGCGTAATCATCAATCTCTACGTGTCCTGATAATCCTACAAACGAAGCTAAAATTACGTTATTACCAATCTGACAATCGTGTGCTACATGGACATAAGTCATTAACAAACAATTTGATCCTATTTTAGTACTCCATTTATCTTTTGTACCTCTGTGGATTGTAACGCATTCTCTGATTTTGGTGTTATCACCAATCTCAACGGTTGTATATTCTCCTTCGAATTTTAAATCTTGTGGTATTACCCCAATCACAGCACCTGGGAAAATTTCGCAATTTTTACCGATACGTGTTCCAGGATAAATCGTAACGTTGGGATGAATTTTTGTTCCCTCACCAATGATTACATCTTCGTAAATTGTTGCAAACGGCTCAACAACAACATTATTGCCTAATTGAGCGTCCGTTGAAACATATGCTAATGGACTAACCATATTATCTTTCTTTAACGATTTGAGCAAGCATAGTCGCTTCGGATGCTACTTGTCCGTTCACATATGCAGTACCTTTCATATTTACTAATCCACGGCGAATTGGAGCTGTTTGAACTAATTCAATCACCAATGTATCACCCGGAATAACTTTACGTTTGAATTTACACTCGTCGATTTTTAAGAAATACGTCGAATATTTTTCAGGTTCTTCCACACTATTTAATGCGAAAATCCCACCTACTTGTGCCATTGCTTCTACTTGTAGTACACCTGGCATCACTGGGTTTCCTGGAAAATGTCCTGTAAAAAACGGTTCATTCATAGTTACGTTTTTCACACCAATTACGTGCTCTGGACCGATTTCCATCACTTTATCCACCAATAAGAATGGATATCTGTGTGGTAACATTTTTTCAATATCGTTGATATCGTAAACTGGTTCTTTTGTTAAATCAAATTTACGACCTTCTTTTTCTTGTTTTTTGATTTGGTCTTTTAATATTTTAGCAAAACGAACATTACCATAATGACCTGGTCTTGCTGCTAAAATATGTGCTTTGATTGGTTTACCAACCAATGCTAAATCACCAATGATATCTAACAATTTGTGTCTTGCAGGCTCGTTTTCAACACGAAGTTTTGAACTATTCAATACACCAATTCCGTTGTATTGTACTTTCAAAGACTCTTTGCCTAACAATTTTGCTAATCTATCTAAATCTTCTTGTTTAACATCCTCTCTATCAACTAAAACAACAGCGTTATCTAAATCCCCCCCTTTTATTAAGTTGTTTTGTGCCAACATCTCTAATTCTCTCAAAAACACAAACGTACGACAGTGCGCAATTTCGTTTTTAAAATCTTCAATTTTGTAAATGTTTGCGTGTTGTGTACCTAACAATGGCGATTTGTAATCTACCATTACAGTCACACGGTATTCTTTATCTGGGATAGCTAAAAACTCAATTCCTTTCTCTACATCCTCCCACGGAATATTATCTGTTAATTCAAAATATTCACGAACAGCATCTTGCTCTTCATATCCTACTCTTTCGATTTCATTGATAAATAAAATAGCACTTCCATCCATAATTGGAATTTCAGGTGCATCTACCTTAATCAATGCATTGTCCACTTTCATTCCATAAAGTGCTGCCAATACGTGTTCTGTAGTATATACTCTTGCTCCGTTTGCTTCTAATGTAGTTCCTCTCTCTGTACCGATTACTAAATCTACATCTGCTTTGATGATAGGTTGACCTTCTAAATCAACACGTTGAAATTTATAACCGTGATTTGCTGGTGCTGGACAGATTTCTAAATTTACTGTTTCACCTGTATGTAAACCAACTCCTGTGAATTTGATACTTTCCTTTAAGGTTCTTTGATTTTCAACCATTCGAATTATTCTTTAATAAGACTTTTCATATTATTTTCCAACTCCTGTAATTTTTTCAGGATGTATGGTAATTTTCTAAATCCAAAATACGATTTTTTAAAGTCATCCATCGGAATTCCCGGAGAACCCATCAATGTTTCTTCTTTTTTCACCGTACTAGGTATCCCTGATTGTGCTACG
>JBILUY010000385.1:0-2668 GCA_044370735.1 Crocinitomicaceae bacterium
ACCCGGCCCGCTTGGAAGCAGGGGGAATTCGTGCAAATGCTCAATCGACGGGGCGAATCCATGGGATCGGCAAGGATAGCGGCCATTCAAGAGGCACCCAAGGTGCTGGGGGTTTCCCGGCGACGGAGGATAGAACTTGACCTCCCGTCTCATCTCCTTTGGAATGTGCGCGGCATTCGCAGGCCGCGGGCTTCTGCAACCAGCCGGGATGACTGGAATCCCTTGATCTCCGCGGCCGCTCCGGAGTTTACCGAAAATCGTGTGCCTATTTTACTTGATGGAGATCGTCGCCTGGTGCGGGAGCGAATTCCGATGGATATCGCCCTCTTTGAGACTGGGCGCGCCCGGGAGGGGGACTTGTTGGATTGCCGGGATGGCAGCTGTGGTCGCTGCTCGATCGTGGTGGATGGTCAGAAGGTCCAATCCTGTCGCACGCTGGTGCGCGCCGGCATGTCGGCGATCACGCGACAGGCGCCTTCGATATCACTAGGCAGCGGTGACGGGCGCGAATCCTCGCTGTGCCCCTGTTTGAATCTCTCCGCCGAGGAGGTTCGGAATCGTATACATGCGGCTCGATTCGAGACGGCCGATGCTGCCGTTGCGGCTACTGATATTGGTTCGGGCCGGTGTCACGGCCAGCTCTGCATGGGGGCCTTCCGACGGCTCCTGCAGGATGAGGGAATCGAGGCCCAGGGATGGATTGACTGGAGGTTCCCGTGGACCGACTGGTCGGTGGGGGGCGACCCGTTGTCGAGTTCCTGATTTCAGCGTGGTTCAGAGGTGCTCGTTTTTTCCAGAAACTTCTCAATTTTCATGCTGAACAGTTCTGGCAGGTCCATTTGCGGGCAGTGACTGCCGTGCCGGATCACTTCCAGTTGGCTGCCCGGAATGAGCTGGTGCATGAGTTCCTGCTGTTCGAGCGGAATCATGTGGTCCTCCTGACCCGCGATGATCAGGGTGGGGGCGCGAATGGTGTGAAGCCAGGCAGTGGCGTCGAACTCCTGATAGTTGCGGATGAGCTGCAGAAGAATATCAGGGCGCATTTCAGCCACCTGTTTGACATATATTTCGATGTCTTCTTTTGGTGTCAGGTGTGGATTGAATCCGCCCAAGGCGACCAAAGTGCGCGTAAACGGGTTGGTGTTCTGGAGCTTCCAAATTGCATTGACGACGGAAGGCGAGAAATCATGCGCAAGTTTGAGAGCTTCGAATGCCTTATCCAGGACGTTGGCATGAAACGCGGTCTCAAGCGGTCGCTTGGCGGTACCGTTGGCAAGCACCATGCCCGCCACGCGGGTGGGATTCTGCCGGTAGAAATCGAGTACGACGTTGACCCCCATGCTATGCCCCAGGAGGACGGCATCTTGAATGCCGAGTTCGTCCATCAGGATCTTTATATCATGGGCCATGTTTTCAATCGTGATCGTGCTCAAGTCCGCAGGGGTATCGGAGTTCTGGTGCCCCCGATAATCTGACCACACGGCTTTATGCGTGCGAGCGAAGTGATCAATCTGATAGGTCCAGTGGAGACTCGAGCAGACCAGGCCATAGCAGAAGATGAGGGGTTTTCCGTCGGGGCGACCTTCCACGCTGTAGAAAATCCGGGTCCCATCGAAGCTTCGGATGAAGCCATGAGTGACGGGGGTGCGCTCCTCGGTGCGGAGGCGTTCGGCCAGACTTTTGCGGCGAGCGCCCCTGGGGCGAGGGTAGGTGGGCTCGGAGTTGGGGGATGACGTTGACTCGGTGGTGGCGTGAAGTTCGTTCTGGGTCATTCTGAAGTCATCGTACTCTTGGGATGCCGCCCGTGCCAGAGGTGGATGCTTTTTCCGGGGTATTCTTAGACCACGAGGCAGATCAACCCTGAGTCTTCAATTCTCGTGCGAGCGAAGCCCCGCAGAACGGACAGTTTGGGATGGCGTCCGGGGTCACTCGCACGGCGACCTCCGCTTTGCAGCTGTCGCAGGTGATTTCTTGCGTGGAAAAATCCTCAGCTTTCCGATTGGGGTAGAAAATATCAAACTTGGGATCCAGCTGCCCGACGATCCAACCTTGGGATACGGCTTCGTGGAGGAGGTGCCGCATGGCACTTTCTTCGAGGTCGAGCTGCTTGCTGATTTGCGAAATGGGCAACGTGCTTTGAAAGTTGCAGGCTGCGTGGAGTCCTTCGAGTAACTCGATCCGTCGGTAAAGCCGCTTCCGATAGGCTTGAGACACAATCCCGGGAATCAGGAACACCAAGCCAGTGATCAAAAGCCAGTACCACTCGGCCTCTTCCTCGCTGGCGACGGGAAGGAATGCTTGAATCAGGCTCGCAAGGGCAAAAAAGCCACCGATGAGCAGCAGCCCAAACACGGGGGCGAGAAGCAGGCCGTGGACCAAGGTGAGTGCGCGGATTCGGTTTTTCATCAGGACTTTTCAAACAAGCTGCGGAGCAGGACGCGAGCTGGAATTTTAAATTGCTGTTCGCAGAGCGTGGCAAGTGCATCCAGCTGTGGCAGGGTGGCGGTGGGCAGGGCCTCGGAAAGCCGAACGATGAATTCGTGGTGCGACTCGCGTACGAGGAGTGCGAGTTTTTCGGGTGGAGCCGCTTCTTGTTCCCGCGTGGGATCACTATCCGTTGCGCTGCCACCTCTCGACTTGTTGGAGATCTTCAACAGAAACTCTTTTT
>JBILUY010000373.1:0-2661 GCA_044370735.1 Crocinitomicaceae bacterium
AGTACTCCTCCGAGTGCACCCGCTTCGGCAAGGAGGTCCGCTACGTGAACCTCGGCGTCGAGCACGATGACAGCCCGGTCTATCCGCTCGTCGTCACCTTGGAGCGGTACCGCTCGGCCCAGTACAGCCGCGAACTCTCAGACAAGGTGTTCAAGGGCTGCGTGAAAGTCGCCCAGCAAGGATATCGAGCGGGCGGATCAGCGCCGTACGCCACCCAGCGGGTGATGGTCGATGAGCAGAACGCCCCTCAGCGTGTGCTCAGCCACGGCGAACGGAAGAGCATCCAGAACTGGCGCGTGAAGCTGGCGCCGGGCGATGCCCTCCAGGTCGAGATCGTCCAGGACATCTTCCACCAGTTCGTGGACCGGAATCTGGATGAGCGGCAGATCGCCGGGCAGTTGAACAATCGTGGCGTCGTCTCGCCCGGCGGGCGGGCGTGGACCAGCAGTTCGATCCAACGCATCCTGCGCAACCGGACCTATGCCGGCGCGGTGGTCTACAACCGCACGACCGGCAAGCTGAAGAGCGGTCGTCGGTCGAATCCACCGTCATCCTGGGTCATTGCCCAGAAGGCGTACCAGCCGATCGTCCCCGCAGAGATATTTGAACGAGCTGTTGAACGATTCGAGGAGCGGCAACGGCAGATCACGCCCGATGCCGTCCTGGAGCGCCTCCGGGCGATCCAGGAACGGTACGGCACGCTCACCAAATCCCTGATCGCAGCTGATGAGGTCATCCCCAGCCTGGGAGCGGTCACACGCCATTTCGGCGGCATGACCGAGATGCTCTATCGGCTCTATGCCGATGTCCGGGAGCGCGCCCGGGCGGAAGTGGCGGCGCAGATCGTGGCGATGAACGGGACGGTGCAGACCTATCGCGACTTCATGGTCATCAACGAGCGGTTCAGCGTGCTGATCCAGCCCTCCATCCCGGTGCATGGCTACGAGTCCCCGTACTGGCTCTTCCGCCCCGACCACCGGCCAGAGGTCGATATCACGCTGGGAGTCCCCCTCGGCGATCGCACGGGTGGCGAGATCCTCGGCTATGTCGCGATGCCGCGATTGATGATGCCCACCGGGTGGATGTCTCTGAGCGGTTCCAATCTCGGCCTTATCTCGCTCCATGGCTTCACGGGCCTCGATTTCCTCAAGGAGTACGCCAAATGATCGACGATGCCCAGCCGCACGCCGCCATCCGGCCGGCATCGGAGCGGACGTTCACCTTGATCCCGGTCGCGGACATCGACGTCGTGTCCTCCAGGAACCGCGGCAAGAAGCA
Source organism: Crocinitomicaceae bacterium (assembly GCA_044370735.1). Taxonomy (GTDB): domain Bacteria; phylum Bacteroidota; class Bacteroidia; order Flavobacteriales_D; family Crocinitomicaceae; genus CANHVK01. Next base: position 1,279 of record JBILUY010000373.1, read on the forward strand.
GTTCCGCGAGAACGTCCGGTCGATCGCCGAAAATGGGCTCTACAAGCCGATCCTGGTTAATGTCCGCGAGCACGCGCGTACCGGGCGCTACCAGCTCATCTGCGGCGAAGGGCGGCTGCAGGTCCATATCGAACTGCAGAAGGAGCTGATCAAGGCCGAGATCGTCGATGTCGATCTCGCCACGGCCCACATCATGTCGCTGGGCGAGAACATGACCAAGACGCCGCCCAAGCCGATCGAGTACGCCTACTCCCTCCTGGAGATGTACGACAAGGGCACGCAGATCGCCGACCTCGAACGGATCACCGGCCAGACAGCGCAATACATCAAGGGCTATATCAACCTCGTCCGTGGAGGCGAGGAGCGCCTGATCAAAGGCGTAGAGACCGGGTTGTTCCCTTTGGATTTCGCCATGCGCGTGGCCGAGTCGTCGGACGGCGCCGTGCAGCATGTCCTCATGGATGCCTTCGATAAGAAATTCATCACCGCGAAGCATGTCGATTCGGTGCGGAAGATCCTGGTCGAACGGACGCGGCACGGAAAAGGGCTGAAGGCCAGCAACGACCAGCCAGCGGGCATGCGGGAGGGCTACACGGTCGATGACCTGAAGCGCGACATCCAGCGCATCACCCGGGAAAAGGAGAAATTCGTGTACGCGGTCGAGAGCAAGGAGACCCGCCTGGTCAGGCTCCATGAAGGACTGAAGCGGATCCGCGGCGACGAGATAATCATGAACCTGCTGCGGCACCGCAAGCTCGACGGCCTGCCGTCGTTGGAAGGCACCTATGGGGGCTGAATCCATCGCCAAGCCACCGTCAGGGCACGATGGCGAACAGATCAACCTGGTCGATATCCCCCTGGCTGACCTCATCCCGCTGCGCAAGCGCACCGGGAAGAAATTGGTCTTCGAGCGGCTCGAATCCAATATCCGGGCGGTCGGCCTGCTCGAACCGCTGCTCGTGCATCCCTATGAAGGACGGTATTTCATCCTCGATGGCTATCTCCGCTACCTCGTGCTGAGCGATCTGGAGGTCACGACCGTGCCCTGCCTCCTGATCCCGACCCTCGATGCCTACACGCCGAACCGGCAGGTGAACTACCTGTCGATGTCGCAACGCTGGACGATGCTCAAGCGGGCCTTGACGGTGGTGGACGAGGATCGGCTCAAAACCGCGCTCGCCATCAAGGAACTCCGCCATTCCCTGAGTGAGAACCAGCGAGCCGCACTCTGCGCGGAGGTGCAGGAACGGGTGCAGGATGACTGCCTGTCGCGATCGGCGGCCACCCATCTCATCCACGTCAACGAGGATCGGCAGCGGGCCATCCTGGAGCTGATCGACCAGGCTGGCGATGCCTCGGTCGCGTTCATCCGGGCGCAGATCC
>JBILUY010000319.1:0-2646 GCA_044370735.1 Crocinitomicaceae bacterium
CGGCAATTAGCGCCAGTAGTACAAATAGGATGAGACCGTTGCGCTGCAGTTCGCGTTGGCGCAGCTTCTCGGCCGCTATGGCATCGCGTGCCTCCTGTTCGGCTTTCAGTACCGCCTCTTTTTTATCAAAGTCGTATTGGAACTGATGGCGCATCACCTCGCGCTGGTTCTCCTCGCTCACAATGCTGTCGCGCAGTTGGGTGTATAGAACGTGCATGGCATATGCCATACTGAACTGGCCCAGTGCAGCTGCCGACTCCTGTATCACATCGGCCGCATCGCGCTGGGCGGTGAGCAGTTCGGCCTCTTTGGCCAGTATCATGGCGCGTTCGGCCGCTTCCATTGCCTTGCTGTGGTTGCCGGTGCGCCCATTGGTCAGGCCGATATTGTTCAAGGCTGAGGCCATCAGCTGTGCGCTGCCGATTTCCTCTGCCAGGCTCAAAGCCTCCGTAAAACGCGCCATGGCTGTATCGTACACTTCGAGCTCTATCAGCACCTTGCCAATGTTGAGCAACGAGGAGACCGTGCCTTTTCGGTCACCCAGCTTCAGTTTGGCCTTAAGGCTCAGCCCATACCAGTATTGTGCACTGTCGAGCTGCGAGAGTTTCAAGTGGGCATTGCCCAAGTTGTTGAATGATGCCGATAAACCCGCACTGTCGGCCAAAGCCGCCCGAATGGCCCGACTGCCGTGGTGCTTTTCGAGGGCCTTTTGCCCGTCATTCATGGCAAGGTACAGGTTGCCCATGTTGTTGAGCGAACTGGCAATTGCTGCACGGTCTTTGGCCTGCTCGCGCAATTGAAGGCAACGCGTATGCAGCTCCATGGCCTTGGCATTGTTGCCGCGCAGACCGAGCGATATGGCCTGAATGTTCAAGGCATCGGCCTCTTGCAGAGCGTGTTTACCGGCTTGGGCCATCATGGCTAGGCACTGGGCCAGGTCATAGGCCACATCAGGCTCTGAGAATAGGAAATCTGTCCATACCACATCGCGTGCGCGGTTAAGCCTTGCCGTGTCGCTCAATGTGCCGATGTCGAGGATGGAATCGACCGCGTGGCTTCCGCATGTCAATTGCTGAGCCCTCAGGGTCCCCGTCATACTGACCATGATCACATGGAAGGCCAGGAACAATCTCATGCCGTACGTGCCAATATCTGTTCCATGGCTTCGGTGCGCATCCTGCGGCTCACAGGTATCACATCATCGCTGTACAGGTACAATTCGGCCTTTCCGGTGCGTCTTATGCGGGCCACGTTCACTGCATACGACCGGTGTGTGCGAAGGAAGGTACCTTCAGGTACTGAAGCGAGAAAGTCGCTTATCGTGAGCCTCGCCACAAGCCGTTTACCGCAATAGTGCACAAAGAGGTAATCGCCATATGACTTGATGAAATCAATATCTGCCACTGGCAGCAGGTGGTGATCGGTACCCGACTGTATGGCCACGGTCTTGGCCTCGTCAGCCGGACGCGCGTGTGCCTTGGCCGCCCCGAGTGCTTCAAGCGCCTCCACCTTGGCTAAGGCTTTGTTAAACCTTTCGGGGGTAATGGGTTTGAGGATGAAATCGACCGCATCAAGTTCAAAACCATCAATGGCGTATTCGGGAAATGAGGATATGAAGATGACGTACGGAACCTTGACTTCGCGCGCCAGCTCTGTGCCCAGCCCTTGCCCGATCCGTACATCAAAGAATGCCAGATCTATCTCGGGATGCGCCAATATGAACCGCTGTGCCGAGTGCACATCACTGAATTGGCCCATGCACTCCAGGCCGCCATGCCGATTGGCCAGCATGCGCACCTGCATGGCATAGACCTCCTCGTCATCCACTACAATGTATCGCATACCATGTCATCAGGGCCAGATGCGAATTAAAAGAGAAAAGGCCACCTTTGAATGCAGTGAGCTGAGGAGTCGGCCAATAAAAAAAAGCGGCACCGCTACCGGCACCGCCTTTTTCAATAACGAATTCAGAATTGAGAATTACGAATGAGGAGGTTGCCGTTGAGGCCGTGGTTCTGCAATTCCCAATTCGTAATTCCTAATTGGCGCTCACTCCGTCACCACCACCCTTTCGTTCCACACCTGCCCATCGGCAGTGATGGTGAGGATGTAGGTGCCCTTGGCCAGGCCGGTGCCCAGCTCAATGGCGCCCTCCTCGGCTGCGGCCCAGGTGCGGCTCAGGAGCGCGCGGCCCGTCATGTCAGTCAGCCTCACATCGGCTGCGCCATCAAACTCCGTGAGGGGCTCAATGCGGAACATGCCCTGTGTGGGGTTGGGGTAGATGCGGAAGGTGAAGGCATCATTAGCATCTGGCGAGGCATACCGTGCGCTTGCGGTGGTGAAGGTGCGCAGTTCGCCCAGTTCGCTCAGGCCATTGGTACAGTTGGTGCGCACATAGTATTCGTATGTGGTGGAGGGCGCCAGACCGCTTATGTTGCGCAGCAGGGCCGGGGCGTTTGCGGTAGTTGCCGACCATGTGCCGGAACCCTGCACACCGTACCTCACAGTATAGCTGGCGGCATCGGGTTCGGTGGCCCAGTTCACACGCACTGTGGTGGCCGTTATGTTGCTCACACTCACACCTGTTATGGCAGGGCAGGCGCTCAAGGTGGTGAAGGTGCCGACCGAGCTCTCGCTGTACGTGCC
>JBILUY010000180.1:0-5190 GCA_044370735.1 Crocinitomicaceae bacterium
ACAAACTAAATTTACTTATAAATCAAGTTTAAATAAAGTTGGTTAAGTATTTTTTAAAGAGAGATTTTATACCAGATTAATTAAATTAGATAATCAAGCAAATAATGCTAATTAAATTATACAAAAAAGCCAATCGAATGATTGTTTTTTTTGTATTTGTAACACGTTTTGGCTAACGTTTGATAAGCAATTTATGGATTGAAGAACCGTCAATTGTATAAATTGTTGTGAAGTAAATTTCTTCTGATAAATCAGAAATATCAAAAGTATGTGTCTTTGTAATTAAATTAAAATTGTCAAACTGTTTAACAAGTTTTCCAGTTGCATCGGAGATTGAGACACCAATTAAACTAGAATTTGAAGTTAAAGTAAAACTGTCAAATGCAGGATTAGGATAAATATTAATCTTATTCATAGAACTAACAACATCTATTCGAGCCATTTGAAAATTTTGATAATAAAAATATGTTTGATCATAATCTACAAAAGACTTTGAGACAGTATCATAGGATTGATCTTCTTGAAAAGTTAAACGATCATTAGTATCGTAATGAGATGTAATCAATCTTGAATTTTCATCTGTAATATAATTTGATTGCTTCAAAGACCAATATTGAATTAAAGTTTGAAAATGATCTTTACTAGGATTGTAGGTAGTAGTTTCCTTGGTTGTTTTTAACCATACTCCTCCTTTTAATTCATCAAAATAAAAAATATAATTTTCAACTTTTAATCCATTTTTATATACCATCGAATCTTTCCCCGTATTATGCCAAGAAGATTGATTGTCCCATACTTGTCTTAAAATCGTTTCTAATTCACCATTTGAATTATAAGAATATAGTTCTTTTTGACTTTGAATTAATTGTTTTTGTTGTTGGTTCCAAACATTCGTCACTTTGGATATTCTTCTATTTTGTTGATCGTAAGTATAATCCCAACTATTTGTATTATCTACCACCCATTGACTTTTAATGGTATCCCACGCAAAAAGATCGTGATGTATTAGATTGTCTTGTTGATCATAATTAAATAATTCTTTCGCACTATTCACCCAAGTACCTTTATTTAAACTGTAAGATAAAATTGTCTGAATACTATCTTTATTAGTGTAATTAAAATCAGTTTTAGAAATAGAATCCCAAGCATTTGTAGTTTCATTCCAAAAATAGGAAAATGCTTTTTGCAATAATTTATTTGAATAAAGAAATGATTTTCTGTAAGATAAAACTAATGAATCATCTCCTTCATAATGAATTTCATCTATAACATTTCCTTGATTATCATAATTCAAAACCATAGAATCTTTTCCCTGCCATGCACTCATTGACTTTTCATAATATCTGTGAAATACAGAAGATAATTCAATGCTTCGTTTTTGAGAAAACGAAGTTGAAAGTAAAAAAGTAAATAATATGAAAGTGATTTTTTTCATAGATGTTTATTCAATTACTAAACTAGTAACTTATCAAACGACTATTTTGAGCTTTTTATTTTGTTATGAACGATGAAATGTTGAATTATTAGAAAACTTAATTTAATAAACTTTTTTCCTGAGTTTTATCATTTTTTAGGATATACTAACCAGCTACTTTTGCCTTATAATTCCCACGATTATGTCAAACCTAATTCAAAAATACAATGTTCCAGGACCAAGGTATACCTCGTATCCAACGGTTCCGTTTTGGAAACATAATGACTTGAAACAAGAAGAATGGATACAATCTATTCATACAAATTTCAAGTTTTTTAACTCAAACGAAATAAGCATCTATATTCACTTACCTTTTTGTGAAAGTTTGTGTACATTTTGTGGATGTCATAAACGCATCACGAAAAATCACGCTGTTGAAAGTCCATATATTGATGCTGTTATTCAAGAATGGAAAACGTATCTTTCTGTATTGGATTTTAAACCAGTAATCCGTGAATTGCATTTAGGAGGAGGAACCCCCACTTTTTTTCACCCAAGTGAATTGAAACGTATGTTGGAAGCGATTTTTTCTATGGCTGACATTCATCCAAATGAGTATGAATTTAGCTTTGAAGCACATCCAAATAATACGACTGACGAACATTTACAAACTTTATTTGATCTTGGTTTTAGAAGATTGAGTTTAGGAATTCAAGATTATAGTCCAATTGTTCAAAAAGCGATTCATCGTATTCAATCGTTTGAACAAGTAGAAAAGGTTCACCGAAAAGCTCAAGAAATTGGATATACGTCTATCAGCCACGATTTGGTTTTTGGTCTTCCAAAACAACACGTTTCAGATATAGAAGATACAGTTGCAAAAACACTTCAATTATTGCCGGATCGTATTTCATTATATAGTTACGCTCATGTTCCGTGGGTAAAAGGAGTTGGTCAACGTGGATTTGATGAAAATGATTTACCTAAAAACGAAGAAAAAAGAGCACTTTACGAAGTAGCCAAAACAACTTTAGAAGATGCCGGTTACCTTGAAGTTGGTATGGATCATTTTGCATTGGCTCATGATTCCTTGGCCATCGCCTTAAAAAACAAACAACTTCATCGAAACTTTATGGGTTACACCACTCAAAACACATCAATGATGATTGGTTTGGGTATGTCTTCGATTTCTGATAGTTGGTTTGGATTTGCTCAAAACGAAAAAACAGTTGAAACCTACATAGAACGAGTGAATAAAGGAGAAATCCCCGTTTTTAGAGGGCACTTATTGTCCGAAGAAGATGTGATCATTCGCAGACATATATTGGATTTGATGTGCCATTTTGAGACAGAGGTAACAGACGAAACATTGTTGCTTGATATCCAGTCTCGTTTGGAAGAAATGGTAACTGACGGATTGGTTGTTTTTGACGGTTCCATCGTTCGAATTACAGAAGCGGGAATACCATTTGTCCGCAATGCCTGTATGGCATTTGATCGAGATTTAATCGGGAAAGAACAGAGAGCAGGGTTGTTTTCGAAAACCGTGTGATATGGCTGAAACTTGTTACCACTGTGGCGATGATGTAATCGGGAAAGGATATATCTACGTCGAAAAGAAATTTTGCTGTACTGCCTGTAGAACGGTGTATCAATTGTTGTCTGAAAACAACATGGATGCCTATTATACGCTTGAAAATAAACCAGGTATTAAACCAACTTCAAGTTCTGAAAATAAGTATGCTTTTTTAGAATTGGATAGTATTCAAGATCGCTTTATACAATTTAAAGACAATGGTATAGAACGTGTTACTTTGTTTTTACCATCCATCCATTGTTCTTCTTGTATTTATCTATTAGAAAACATCGCTAAAATTGAACCGAACATTCTTTCGTGTCAAGTAAACTTTACAAAACGAGAAGCTACCATTTCATACAAAACGGATTCCGGATATAGTTTAGCCAAATTAGCAAGCATTCTAGATAAAATTGGATATGCCCCAAATTTTGGAAATCGAAATGAATCCGAGAAAAAATTAGACAAAAAATTCCTTTATAAATTAGGATTAGCAGGATTTGCTTTTGGTAGTATCATGCTTTGGAGTTTTCCAGAATATTTAGGAATCGAAGATATGAACCACAAAATGAGGAATTTTACTTCTTATTTATCATTTATCGTTTCATTGCCTGTACTTTTTTATTCTGCCAGCGAGTATTTTGTATCTGCTTACAAAGCATTAAAATACCGCAGTTTGAATTTAGATGTTCCGATTACGATTGGTATCATTGCACTTTACGGACAAAGTTCATATACAATTTTTACTGGAGGTGGACCCGGATATATGGATTCCTTTGCAACCTTTATTTTCTGGTTATTAATCGGAAAATGGTTCCAAAATAAAACCTACAAAACCTTATCTTTTGAACGAGATTACACATCGTATTTCCCTGTGGCTATTACCAAATTCGAAGGAACAAAAGAAGCCATCGTAGAGATTGAAACACTTCAAGAAAACGACAGTATTTATGTTCGAAATGAAGAAGTAATACCGTGCGATAGCGAACTTTTATCTGACGAGGCTAAAATTGATTATAGCTTCGTAACGGGAGAATCTATTCCTGTCACCAAGAAAAAAGGAGATTTCATATATGCCGGAGGGAAATTGATTGGTAAACGTACCGCTTTTAAGGTGCTGAAACCATGCGATCGAAGTCAATTAACCCAACTTTGGAATGAAGTAGTTAGTGAAGACAAAGAGAAAAATCAAGTTACTACCCAAGATAAAATCTCGGTATATTTTATGGCAATCGTGATGGCGATTTCGTTTGTATCTGGATTGGTTTGGGCGTTTTTGGACCCTTCTAAAATCACACCGGTTATCGTTTCTATCTTAATTGTAGCATGTCCGTGTGCACTTGCATTATCGAGTCCTTTTACCCTGGGAAATGTATTGCGTGTGTTGGGTCGTAAAGGCTTATATCTAAAAAATACGAAAGTCATTGAGCGAATGAATCAAGTGACAGACATTGTTTTTGATAAAACAGGTACATTAACTACAGGTTTATTAGATAGTATTGAATATCAAGGATTAGAGTTAAATGAATTTTATAAAAATTGTATTTTAACTGTTGCCAATTCTTCTACTCACCCCTTATCTCGTGGTGTGGTTAATTTCTTAAAATCTACTACTGTTTTAGACACACACGAGATAGAAACTTACGAGGAAATTTCAGGCAAAGGGATTATCGCTCGCTGTGGAGATATGGAGCTAAAATTAGGTTCTCGTTCATTGTGTGGTGCTCCTGAAAGTGAATTTCAATCGGATGAAACTGCGGTACATATTCAAATCAACAATGACTATTTCGGTAAATTCATTTTCCATTCTGAAATGCGTCAAGGGATGGAGAAAATGATTCACGGATTGAGTAAATACCGTTTACACATTTTATCGGGAGACAATGAAAAAGACAAAGAAACGCTTCTTTCGATCTTTCCAAATGACACAACTATGTTATTTAATCAATCTCCTAATAGCAAATCAGAATACATTCAATCCTTAAAAACACAAGGAAAACATATCCTTATGATTGGGGATGGCTTAAACGATGCTGGAGCGTTGGGAAAAGCAGATGTTGGAATTGCAGTTTCTGAAGACATTTTCCGTTTTACGCCTTCTTCTGACGCTATACTTGAAGCATCCACATTAAATCAGCTTCCTAAATTTTTAGCGATTTCGAATTATGCTAAAACGGTATTAAAAACGTGTTTGAGTTTT
>JBILUY010000195.1:0-4841 GCA_044370735.1 Crocinitomicaceae bacterium
GAGTTTTTCAGTTTCCTACAACCTCATCGGTTTATCCTTTGCCGTTTCTGGAACGATGACTCCATTAGTAGCTGCGATTCTAATGCCGATTAGTTCGATTACAGTTGTAGGTTTGAGTACGTTTTTGGTGTTGATTAAGGGGAGAAAGTAGAAGATTATAGATTTGAAGATTGCAAATTAAAGATTAAAATATTTCAGATTATCCTCCCCCTCAATCCCCCTCCAAAGGGGGAAGGTTAATAATCAGCTATTTAAAATATAATTTCTGTTAGAGGATTTTATTATCTCCCTTTGGATCCAGATAAAAATCGGGAGACATAGAGGGAGGAAAATAAAATCACCTCCCCTGCCCCTCCTCAAGGAGGGAAGGTTAATAATCAACTATTTAATATATAATTTATTTAAAAGGATCGAACTTTTTTTTTGGATCCAGATAAAAATCGGGAGACACAGAGGGAGGAAAATAAAGTCACCTCCCCTGCCCCTCCTCAAAGAGAAAAGGTTAATAATCAAGTATTTAAAATTTAATTTCTGTAAGAGGATTTTAATTATCTCCCAATGTAAGGAGACATAGAGGGAAGAAATAAAATCACCTCCCCTGCCCCTCCTCAAGGAGGGAAGGTTAATAATCAACTATTTAAACGGAATTGTATCTGCATATTCTTCTATAGGTTCTTCAGAATGACCATCTACCAACGCTTGATAGCAAGGATAAACAATTCTGCGCATGCGCTCTAAAAACAATTGGTCATTTCGTTTTTTAGTTTGGTAACGTACAAATTGCTGTTCTGACTTTAACCAACGAAGCTCATCTTTGAACGACATCGGTTTTTCTACTTCACGTTTTTTATTTGCTTTTTGAAGAAGTTTATCGAGTTCTTTTTCGCTGATTGAGCTTAAGGTCAGTTTTCCTAAATCACCTTTTTTGATATTTTCAGTGTGAGACACAAAATATTCGTTATCAGTAACACCAACAACTACTACATCATATTCCATTAAGTTATTAAGGTTGTAGTTTATCTTTCCATTTGTCAAATTTAAACGCTGGAAACTATTCATTTTTGAAGGTAAAAGATAGACAAACAATTGGTTGTATTTTTGATGATTTTCTACTTCTAATGAAAATGGATGATAGGTAATTTGTGCTGTTTTCCCAGTTTCTGGATCGGTGATTGTAGTGGACGTTCGTGAGATAGTCGCATCCATTACATATTTGTCAATGTTAACTATATTGGATGAATTACCACCTTTTCCAATAGTGAAACTAACTGTTTTTCCTAATTGCTTATATACATCTTCCAAATTCAATTGATATTCTTCGCTTAAATTTTGATTATTTCTTTCATTTGTACGTTGCGTCTCTTTGCTTCTTTCTTGTTGAATTTGCTTATTCATAAAAGCATCTATCGATTGTTCTTTATCCTTGTATCCCACCAATTCTTGTTCCAAACGTACAATTGCTTTATCATAAAATTTAGTCAGATTTTTTAAGTGGGGATTATTCGGATTTACTGCTCCAACATTTTCATCAACAAATGTTTGAAATTGAGGAAAACCCATTTTTACTGCTTGTTCATCTGCATATTTAATAGATTTATCTAAATTAGCTGTGTAGGTTTCTAATAACTTTGAGGTTGTTACTTTGTTTCGATTGCTCGCGTCACAAATGTTATGAATCGCCTGCATACGACTTTCAAATTCTCGGGTTGCTAAATTGGTATTGTCGAATTTAGCATTCCAAAAAGCAAGGACTTTTGAAGGGGGAAGAAAGGTTGTTTGTTTTTCAGAATTGTCAATACAAAGGAAAAAGCCCGTAAAACCACTTTTATTTTCACTGTAAGCTTTAAAGATTATCGGTATCGCAATTTTTTTTTCACTAGTTTTAAATTTGAAAGTATGTTTAGATGAAAACGATTTTTTAAAATCTAGAAATAATAAAGTCTGATTTAAATTTCTTTGAGTCTTAAAAATCTTTTTCAAAATATCATCAACTAACAATGATTGTTCTTTATTGTTAATTATAAGCTCATTATATATTATTTCATTTTTATTATTCACCAACTTAATATAAAAATCGCGTTTTTGAGGAACTGTGATTGAACTAAAGTTAATAACATCATTTTCGGTTAACAATTTATAACCAAAAGGTACCGGTGATAAATCATTTAAATTATCTAAATTCATTGATAATAGGTTCCATGGCTTCATTAAAAGCTTTTTTAATTTCTCATAATTTTCGATTTCAAATCTTAGTTTTGGCATTTCTCTGCCAATTTTTTCTTGAAAACCATAATCAAAATCAATTTCATAATTATTTTGATTTATTTTTTTTACGCTCACAAACTTTTTCAGATCCGATTCGACTTGTTTGTTTTTTAAAACCATCTTAAAATCTATCTCTTTGTTTTCATCAACTTTCAACCTACTATACAAACTATCTCTGTATTTTCGATCAGTTGGTTTTCCCAGTATATTTAAGGTATCAACCAAAGCAGTTGGATAAAAATTTAATTTATTCATTGGGATAGAAACTGGGATTTTCTCAAGAGGTTTAGGATCAACCCAATTGATAACACCTTGTTTGTCTTTTTTACCCGAGAATAATTGCATTCCTTTTTTGTGTTCTTTAACAGGAACTTGCACATACAATCCAACCTTCGGGTTTACCGTTAATTTCTTACCTTTCGTGGTATAAGCTTCTACACCAAACATCCCTTGCGTTTCGAGTAAATTCCCATTTGAGGTAGTGCTCAATCCAGCTTTGATAATGTCTTTTGCCTCCGTTGCTTCTTGCCATTGGATGATTGCATTTCCGTCAAAAGGTTTTCCATCTAATAAAAAAGCATTTTCTGGTACTGATAGCAAGACACCTTTTTTAGATAATAGGACACTGTCTTGTCCATTCCACTCAAAAAACTCTGACTTTAAACGCTCTATGGGTGCTTTTTGTTGAAGTGAATCTAAAAGCGAAAGCGACATTTCAGAATGAGAATCTTGTTTATTGTCAATGTTTTTAGTTAAAAAATAAGCGATTGCTATGGTTGACACAGCAATGATAACGCTGACTACTGCGATTTGTACTTTTTTTACTAGATGAAAACGTTTGCCAATTTTCTGGATTTCTTTTCGTTGTGTCGATCTAGTAATTCCTTCAAGTACTTGCTGTTGTATTGCAACTGCATCGCTTAAGGTTTTATTTTGTTGCATTTCCAACTCAAAGGCTTCTTTTTCCGAAGCAGTAAGTTGATTTGTCAAATAGTCTTCAATTCGTTTGATTATCGTAATATCTTGATTATTCATACAGGTAAATTTAAAAATGAGTGAATAGTTGATTGTCAGAAATTTTAACTACTTCTTCCTTTGCTTTTTGAATACAGCGGTACTTTTGTGCTTTGGCTACTTTTTCATTTCGTAATCCGATTTTTTTAGCAATTTCCACCATATTCCATCCAAGCCCGTAAAATAGATGAAGTAATTCTTGACATTGTTTTCCGATTTTTTCAATTGCTGTTTCAATGCGTTGCAATTTCATCTCTTTTTGAAACCAAGAACTACTTTCTATTTGCACTAAATCCTCATCTATCTCAACCGAATGTTTGTTATTATTTTTTCGAGTTTGATTAAACCATAATAACTTACATACATTTTTAACAAAATAAATTGGCTCTACTGTCAATACAAACGACTCATCATTTCTCTTCCTAGAATAAATCAATAAGGCCTCTTGAAAAATATCTTCCGCATCAGAATTAGTACAACCCAAAGTAGCTAAAAAACGTTTCATTTCAGGAAACTTTTTATACATCTCTTTAAGTTCTTTTTCTATGTTTTTTGATTCTAACATATTTGCTTTTTTCTATATATGTCGATATTTTCATTAGGTAAACAAAAATAAGTAAATAAAAGTGAAAATAATTTTGATTTAGGATAAATCAACTTAAAATCAGTATTTTAAATTAAAAACAAGTATCTTCCCCCTCAATCCCCCTCCAAAGGTGGAAGCTAAAAATAACTTTTACTTTGTACCTTTATAAAAACAAAATTCAGTTTATGAAATCAATTTATTTCATTCTTTTTACAATACTAGCAGTTTCCTGTTCTAAAACTGATAAAATGCCACCGATAGATAATGCGGTAGATTTAGATGGGACTGTTATAAACGATTCAAGTTTGGCTTACCCTTCTCATTTTCTGCAATCAGCAAGAACAAACACACCGAGTGAATTAGAGAAAAATACACCAGTTTATCTTTGTGTTCATGGATATTCTGCTACGACTTTTGAATGGATTGAATTTAGAGACTTCGTAAAACAAAAAGGTGGAGCAACTACATCATTAGTATTATTAGGTGGTCACGGAAGAGATTATGCCGACTTTAAAAGTGCTTCTTGGGAAGATTGGCAAGCACCTATTCTAGATGAAATAAACAAACTCACACATTTAGGATATAAAAATCTTTATTTAGTTGGATCTTCTACTGCTTGTCCGTTGATATTAGATGCTTTAAACGCATGCAAACTTCCTACTACCATCAAAGGAATTTACTTTATTGACCCGATCATCGTACCTTCAAACAAAACACTTTCATTGGTAAATGGTGTTGGACCAATGTTAGGTTATACGACGACCGAATTTGAAACTGGCGAAGTTGGATTTTGGTACAAATATCGACCTTATCAATCATTGAAACAATTAAATACTGTAACACAAGAGGTTCGCAAACAACTTGAAGCAGGGATTGCGTGTTCTGTGCATTTAACTGTTTATAAATCATCGAAAGACGAATCTGCAGATCCTATCAGTGCAGTTTTAATTGACAAAGGCATAAAAATGAAGGAGAA
>JBILUY010000300.1:0-2626 GCA_044370735.1 Crocinitomicaceae bacterium
TAATAGGAAGGGTTATTATGGCTGGTCGGGTAGATTTTATTTTCTATTTGAATACGATTGTTATTTAAGGGGCAACAACAGCAACTCTACATTAGCCTCTAAAATTAATTGGGAGGATTTTTACAATAAAAATTCTATTGAACACATTTTACCTCAAAGTGCTGCTTTAAGTTTAGAAGAATATTGTGAAGGAGAAATTACAGAGGCAAAAACAAATAGATACAATGTGATACAAAATGATTGGATTTCATTTAACGGTTTTTCACCAGACGAAAGAAAAAGATTTTGCAACAGCATTGGTAATTTACTAGCAATTTCATCAAGCGACAATTCCTCATTTAGCAATGACCCATTTTTGCATAAAGTTGACCAACAAAACAAGGGGGAAGCATACAAAAATAGAGGGTATAAATATGACAGCATGAGTGCAAGGTTAGTGGCAAATTTTACTGATTGGACACCAAACAATATCGTTGAAAGAGGTAAATTAATGTTGCATTATTTATGGATTAAAGTTCACCCCGGCACACCTTATAATTTAACATTGGAAGATGAATTGGATTTGATGGGATTACAATTTTTAAAAGAGAAAGAAACAGAGAACAATGGCTAAGCAACTACAAAAATTAGAACTCACATGGATAGGCAAGGGCAACGAACCCAAGCTTGAACCACGTATATTGATAGAAGACCCAAGTAAAAGTTTTGGCGACCCCAAAAGTGAAAACATGCTGATACATGGCGATAACCTTTTGGCATTAAAAGCTCTGGAACAAAATTTCACAGGGCAAATAAAATGTATCTCAGTTGACCCTCCATACAATACAGGAAATGCTTTTGAACACTATGATGATGGTATAGAACATTCTCAATGGCTAAACTTAATGAAGCCTCGATTAGAAATATTAAAAAACCTATTACACAAAGATGGCAGTATTTGGATAAACATAGATTCAGATGAAAGTCATTATTTAAAAGTGCTTTGTGATGAGGTTTTTGGCAGACAGAATTTTGTGGATGAAGTAGTTTGGCAAAGAGCTTTTGCACCAATTAATTTAAAGAAAACGTTATCAAGAAGTCATGATATAATTCTTGTCTATGCGAAAAATATTCAAGGTTTTGAATTAAATAAATTAATTAGAAGTGATACACAATTGAGTAATTATAAAAATCCTGACAACGACCACAGAGGTGTTTGGACATCAGGTGATTTATCAGTAGGTCCGCCTATTGAGAAAAATATTTATGAAATTACAACACCAAACGGTAGAAAAGTTTTGCCTCCGAAGGGCTACTCTTGGCGTCTTTCTAAGGAAAGGTTGGAGGAGTTTATTCAAGATAATAGAATTTGGTTTGGAAAGGATGGAAATAATGTACCAAGAATAAAGAGGTTTGTTTCAGAAGTCAAAGATGGAGTCACACCTATGACACTATGGTTAAGGGATGAAGTGGGTGATAATCAAGAGGCTAAAAGAGAAATTAAGCAGTTCAATTCAGAAGATGTTTTTACTACACCGAAACCTGAAAGATTAATTAGTAGAGTTGTTCAATTAGCATCAAAGCAAGGTGATTGGGTATTAGATAGTTTTTTAGGAAGTGCAACTACATCAGCTGTTGCACATAAAATGAAACGCAAATGGATAGGTGTTGAATTAGGTGAACATATTAATTCACATTGTTTGCCACGCATGCAGCAAGTTGTTTCAGGTCAAGATAAGGGCGGTATTTCAGAAGCTTTAAATTGGAAAGGCGGTGGTGGTTTCAAGTTTTATAATCTTGCTCCATCCTTAGTGCAAAAGGACAAATATGGTACTGAAATCATCAACCCTCAATACAATGCCAATATGCTGGCAGCAGCTATGGCAAAGCAAGAAGGTTTCCGTTACCAACCCGATGAAAATAATTATTGGAAACAAGGCATGAGTAGTGAAAAAGATTTCATATTCACCACTACTCAATTTGTTACTGTTGCCATGCTGGATAAATTAACAGAAGAACTAAAACCAGGTGAAAGTTTATTGGTATGCTGCAAAAGTTTTGCTAAAGGTTGTGCCAACCGCCACACCAATATCACCATCAAAAAAATTCCACAAATGCTTTTAGGCCGTTGTGAATTTGGCAAGGACGATTACAGTTTCAATATTGTAAACCTACCACACGATAATGATGATTTTGATATAGAGGACAGAGAAGAAAGCGAAGTACCAAAACCCGAAAAGAAATCCAAAGCGAAAAAACAGAAAGACGATGATACACAATCTTCACTTTTTTAATCCAATAAGCAGCAGATAATATGAACCAAATAGCAGAAAATATAAAGCAACGTTTGTCTCTTCGCAAACCCTTACAAGAGGCTTTAGATATACTCACTCAGCTTGCAGCAGAGTTGGAATTATCCAAAGAAGTTGACCTTCAATCAGAACTGGAAAAAGTGCAAGCACTTTACCCCACTTGCAGCGACTTTGAAAGAGAGTTTCCTTCCATTTGTTTCAGCATTGCCACAGGTGTAGGTAAAACCCGTTTGATGGGTGCTTGCATTGCTTATTTGTATTTAGAAAAAGGCATCAAGAACTTTTTTGTTTTAGCTCCCAACCTTACTATTTACAATAAACTCATAGAAGATTTT
>JBILUY010000318.1:0-2624 GCA_044370735.1 Crocinitomicaceae bacterium
GGAGTGACTTTTGTAGTTGCGGCCGTCGTCACCAGCACGCCGATCCAAGGCCTTCTGGCCACGGTCGGTCTGGCGCTGGGTTTCCTGCTTGTCACGCACCTGATCTTCATATCGCGGGGACTCTGGGTGCCTTCCGCCCACACACTGATCGGCTTCCTGACCGCCTATTACCTCGCCGTTCCTTATCGCCTTTTCCGCGAATACCGCGCGCGTTGGGACTACCAAAAACAAAACGAAATCCTCACCCAGGTGGAGGAGATGAAACGCAATTTCGTTTCACTCGTCACGCACGACCTCAAGACACCCGTGGCTCGAATTCAGGGATTGGCCGAAGTGGTATCCCGCAAGGCGGCCGACCGCCTGAACGAGCGGGACCAGGAATCCCTCCGGCATATCATCGATTCCACGGATGAGCTCAATCGCTTCATTTCCAGTATTCTCGAACTCAGCCGTATCGACTCCGCCCGTGACTTCGCTCTTTCCCCGGAATCAAAAGATATCAACCAACTGATTGAACGGGCAGTTGAAAGATTCAAGGCGCCCGCGCGCTCACGCGGAGTTCACATTGAACTGAGCCTCGAACCGCAGTTCCCGATTCGTTTCGACGTCCAGCTGGTGACGCGGGTCCTTCACAACCTGATCGACAACGCCATCAAGTATTCAAAGGAGGGCGGCACACTGCGGGTCCGCACCCTCGACTGGGACGGCGGAGTCGAAATCCAGATTTCGGACAATGGCATCGGCATCGGCACCGAGGACCTCGAGAAGCTCTTCTCGCGCTTCCATCGCGCCAAGAACGATATCACAACCCGAATCACGGGCACCGGCCTGGGGCTTTATCTTTCCAAGTACTTCATTGCTGCTCACGGCGGCACGTTGACGGTCGCCTCACGGCTCCACGAAGGGAGTACTTTCACAATCCGTCTTCCGGCCGAGCCCAGGCCGCCCCCCCAACCCAGTCCCCGAAAACGCTTTCAAAGACCGGTCCTGACCGTCCGGAAGGAGCAATCCCATGCCTAGAGTCCTGGTTGTCGATGACGATTCCGATCTCCGCCTCGCCGTTTCCACAGCGCTCTCCGAAAGCGACTTCCAGGTCGAGCAGGCCTGCGACGGAGAAGAAGCATTGAACCGCGTCCAGGCGGGCCGATTTGATTTGGTCCTTCTGGACGTCAATATGCCCCGCATGACGGGCCTCCAGGCCCTGAAAGAGATCAAGGGGTATGACCCCTCCATTATCGTCATCATGCTCACCGCTTTTGCCAACGTTCGCGATGCGGTCGAGGCCACTCGCGAAGGCGCGTGGAACTACCTCGAAAAACCGATCAATTCGGAGAATCTGGCTTATCTAGTCAATCGAGCACTCAAGGCCCACACCCTAGTCAGGAATCTCTCGCTTTCGGCGCCGGTATTCAAGCTCCCCAACGGGACCGACTTTATCGGGCAGAGCACGGAAATGAAGAAGATTTTTGGCATCATCGACAAACTTGCCCGCGTCGATACGGCCGTGCTCATCCGGGGAGAAAGCGGGACTGGCAAGGAACTAGTGGCCCTGGCGCTTCATCACAACAGTCCACGCAAAGACAACCGATTCGTCACCGTCAACTGCTCGGCCGTCCCGGAAACACTGATCGAGAGCGAATTTTTCGGCCACGAAAAGGGCGCCTTCACGGGCGCCGATTCGCGGAAGATTGGAAAATTCCAGTATGCCGACGGGGGCACCCTGTTCCTGGATGAAATCGGCGACATTTCAGCGGCCATGCAGGTCAAGCTCCTCCGGGCGTTGCAGGAAAAGCGATTCACGCCCGTAGGCGCCAACCGCGAAGTGGAAGTGAACGTCCGCATCGTAGCAGCCACCAATCGAAACCTTGAGGAAATGATTCGGCGTGGTGAGTTCCGCGAAGACCTCTTCTATCGGCTCAATGTCCTTCCGATTCAGCTGCCGCCGCTCCGCGACCGGAAGAACGATATCGAAGTGCTGGTCGGCTATTTCATAGAGAAGTTCAACCAGCAGCACCGAAAAAACATTACCTTGCTCAGCCCGGAGGCCATGGACGCACTCAAGGCTCATGGATGGCCGGGCAATATCCGAGAACTCGAGAACGTGATCGAGCACGCTTTTGTGATCGAGTCTGGAAGCGAAATTCAGATCGACAGTTTGCCCGAAGCGGTCCGGCGCAATTTCAAGCGGCCCGAGCCCTCACCCGGTCTCCGCTTTGAAGTGGAAGCGCAGGGAGATCATCAAACACTGGGAACCGATCTCAACCCGGACCTGTCCGAAGAGGAGCAAACCGAAGTTCAGATTGAGGCCAGAGCAGCGGGAGCCTCCGGCGAAAACCTGACTGGCTTCACCCTCGATGTCACGCGCCTGGACTTTCAGGCCAGCAAGGAACTTTTTGAAAAACAGTTCCTTATGAGCGCACTCAAAGCTTTCAGCGGAAAGATCAACCAGACGGCCCTGCATGCCAATATTCCCAAAAAGACTCTGCTTCGAAAGCTTGAAAAATACGGAATCAACGCGAAGGAATACACAAGAGGACCAGGATCTTCCAATTGATCCGAGTCCTCTTTGAGCCAACGGCCGGTTCAGAATTTGTTCAATGCCGCCTCATCGACTTTGATCTTCG